>CAZIVZ010000072.1:9075-11051 GCA_964542495.1 uncultured Aquihabitans sp. | reverse complement strand
CTTCTCGTAGAGCTTCTCGAGAGCGGGCCGACGGCCCTTCTCGTAGTCCCAGGTGAAGATGGCATCGGCGTTGTCCTTGACGGCGCGGATGGCATCCGCCTGGTCGGGCGCCGACACGGAGAGGATGGCCTCGAGGTCGTTGATGTCGGTTCGGCCGATGAGGTCTTCGTTGGTGGACACGTTGGCTCCTAGTGCGGGGTCAGGTGGCGGTGGTGGCTTGCAGGGTGGCGTGCGGGCCGGTGACGAGCGCCGGCAGCACGAAGCGCTCGACGAGGTGCCGGGCGTCGTCGGCCACGGCGAGGTCGAGGGCCGGGTCGGGGTTGAACAGGTAGGAGATGAACAGGCGGGTGGACCACTCGGCGGCCCAGCGGGCGCGGTGGGGCGGGAGGAACCGCTCGAGGTACGGGCCGACGCTGGCGGCCGACCTGCGGTAGACCACGTCGACCTGCTTGAAGCCCAGGAACGGGACCAGGTAGCCGGGCTCGTGGGCCAGCACGAACTGGGCAGCGGGGTGGTCGCGCAGGAGGCGGGTGGCCACCACGAGGCCCCGGGTGAGGGCGTCGCCGAGGTCGTCGGCCGAGGCGATGGCCTCCACCACCCCCTGGCGGTAGGCCGCCAGCTCCCGTAGCCCCATGGCCACGAAGAGGTGCTGCTTGCCACCGGGAAAGGCGCGGTACAGGGTGGCGCGCGAGCAGCCGGCCTCCTTGGCCACGTCGGCCAGGGCGGTCTTGCCCACACCCCAGCGCGCCACCAGGGCGAGCGACGCGTCGAGGATGCGCTCGGTGAGCTCGTCGGTGCTGTCGGGTGCCCACGCCGGCACGTCGACCGCCGACGCGGTCAGGTCGATCAGCGTGTCCGCAACCATCCTGAGACACTAAGAAGCGAAGTGTCTCATCGTCAACCTGTCCCACCGTGACATCCGCCACCCCCCCCATCCCCAGCGAATGTGGTGTGTGGGAGCTGCGTTCCGGCCGTTTGCGCGCGTGAGGTTCGGGATCGGAATGGGGATGCGGCCGACGTCATATTGACAACGTGACGCAGATCGTTAATCTGATGGCGTGACGCCGACCTCTCCCGTACCGGAGCGCCTGCTCGATGCCGCCCTCGAGGTGGCCGCGATGCACGGCCTCAACCGATTGTCGGTGGGCGACGTGGCCAAGCGGGCCGGACTGTCACGGCCCACGCTCTACAAGCACTTCGCCTCCCGCGACGAACTGGTGGCGCAGATGGTCCTGCGCGAGGCCGGGCGCATCGTCGAGCAGGTGATCGCCGCCGCCGAAGCCCACGACGACCCGTTCGACTCGCTGTACGACGCCATCCTCACGGCCCTGCACCTCCTCCGGGGCCACCCCCTCCTCGACCGACTGCTGGCCACCGAGCCCGAGGCGCTGCTCCCCCTGCTGGTCGACGGACGCGCCTCGGTGCTCGACGCCGTCCAGGCCGTGGCCCGCCAGGTGATCGACCGGCGCGACCTCGGCATCAGCGACACCCAGGCCAGCGCCGGTGCCGACCTGCTGAGCCGGATGCTCGTGAGCTACGCCGTGCGCCCGCCAGAGCTCGCGCCCGAGGCGATCGCCCAGTTCCTGTCCACCGCGGTGGTGGCCGGCGTGCTCACCGCGCCCGCTGCCTCGCCGGCCCTTCCCCCCACCTGAGGTCCCCATGTCTGCCATCACCACCACGATCGACGGGCGCACCGAGACCTGGAAGGACAAGAAGCGCTGGCTGTGGCCGCTCGCCCTGCTCGTCCCCCTCCTGCCTTTCGGCGCCTACCGCGAAGCCACCCGATGGGGCCTCGACGTGTTCTGGTACCTCGGTCCGATCTGGATCCTGGTGCTCATCCCGATCGTCGACACGCTGATCGGCACCGACCGGGGCAACCCGCCCGAGTGGGCCGAGCATGCGCTCGACAACGACCGCTACTACCGGATCCTCACCTACCTCTACCTGCCGCTGCAGTACGCCGGCTTCGTGTGGGG
>CAZIVZ010000072.1:0-8975 GCA_964542495.1 uncultured Aquihabitans sp. | reverse complement strand
TCGCCCCCTACCTGATCGGCCAGGCCGTCTTCGGGTTCTCGCTGCTCGAGGTGGTCAACTACCTCGAGCACTACGGGCTGCTGCGCCAGAAGGACGAGAACGGCCGCTACGAGCGCTGCCAGCCGCGCCACAGCTGGAACAGCGACCACATCGCCACCAACGTGCTGCTCTACGGCCTCGAGCGCCACTCGGACCACCACGCCAACCCCACCCGCCGGTACCAGACGCTGCGCACGTTCGACGAGGCCCCGCAGCTCCCGTCGGGCTACGGCACCATGATCGGCCTCGCCTACTGCCCGCCGCTGTGGCGACGGGTCATGGACAAGCGCGTGCTCGCCCTCTACGACGGCGACCTGTCGAAGGTCAACGTCGACCCCCGCAAGCGCGCCAACGTCGAGGCCCGGTACGGCCACCTCGCCACTGCCTCCCCCACCGACGTGCCGGCCGCCTCGTCGTGATCACCGGCCGTCAGCGGGCCGTCAACCGGCACCCGGCTCGGCGAGGATCGGTGCCAGCAGCTCGCGGCGGACGAGGCGGCGCACCTCGTCGGAGTCGGTCAGGTCCCAACCACCCTCGGCCAGGATGAACGACAGGCCCATGCGCGCCAACCAGTTCCCCGCCTGCTCGGCGTCCACCCCCGGCCGCAGCTGCTCGCCCTCGAGGCGCTCGGCCAGGTAGCCGCCGAGCGTCTCCAACACGAGCGGAGCCGACTGGGTGAGCTGGGGCAGCAGCCGCTCGGGCTCGGTCTCGAGCACCTTCTGGAGCACCTCGTGCTCGTCGACCGCCCGGCGGGCGTGTACGAGCGCCTGCTCCAGGAAGGTGGGGAAGTCGGGCGCGTCGGCCACCGCCACGGCGAGGTCGGTGAAGAACTGGGCGACGGCCCACGTGATCGACTCGGCGATCAGTTGGTCCTTGCCGTCGGGGAAGTGCCGGTAGACCGTGGCGCGCGCCACCCCCGCCTCGCGCGCCGCGTCGTCGACGTTGGTCTTGGCGATGCCGTACCGGCCGAGGCACGCCACGGTGGCGCGCAGGAGCCGGGTGCGGGCGTCGTCGGTCACGCCCGGCAGGCTACGACGGCCGGGTCGATCGACGTCGCTGTGCGAGCATGGCGCGATGTCGACCGTGCTGCTCACCACCGACGGTTCCGACCTCGCCACCGCGGCGATGGTCCGAGGCGTGGAACTCCTCGGTCGCGGGCACCGGTACCTGGCGCTTGCCGTGGTGTCCCCGGCGTTCGTACCCGCTGCGGCGGTGAGCCCGATGGACAGCCACCCCACGGTGATCGATCCCGCGCTCGAGGAGGAGATCGAGGCCGAAGACCGCGCCGAGAGCGCCACCGAACTGGCCGAGCTGAACGCCGTGCTCGAGGTGGAGGCCGAGCCGCTGGTGGAGACCGGCGAGCCGGGGCCCACCATCTGCGAGGTGGCCGGGCGCGTCGGGGCCGACGTGGTGGTGCTCGGGTCGCACGGACACGGTTGGCTCCAACGGGTGCTGCTCGGCTCCGTCAGCCACCACGTCCTGCAGCACGCCCCCTGCCCGGTCCTCGTGATGCGCCTCGAGGACACCGTCGCGGGCTGAGCCGCCGCGCCGGCTCAGCCCGGTGCTTGGCCCGGGGCGTGGTCCAGGCGAGGGTCGCCCGGCTCGGGCACATCGTCGGGGTCGGGGCCGTCCAACGACTCGGCGCTCGGCTCCCGCTCCACCTCACGAGCCCGGCGCCGCAGGATCAACGGGTAGCCGACCACGGCGATGGTGCTGAAGATGAACCACTGCACCGCATACGAGAGGTGCGGGCCCTCGTCGAGCGCGGGGGTGGGTACCGGCGTGGGGTCGTCGGTGGTGACGGCGGGGTCCTGGTCGAGCAGTTGGACGGTGAAGGGCAGGAGGTCCCCGGGCACCTGCGCGTCGAGTCGGGCGACGTCGGCCCGGGCCAGGTCGGTGAGGGTGCCCGACGGGGGGTCGGCGGCACCGAAGCTCCCCCGGGTCTCGGTGAGGCGCACCAGGCCCGTCACGGTGACGGGACCCTCGGGGGCCCGGTACGAGTCGGGCACCTCGTCGAGGAGGCGGGGGTTGGGGATCCACCCGCGGATCACCGCGACCGAGAGCCCGTCGGACACCTGCAGCGGCGTGAGCACCCACGACCCGGGAGCGCCGTCGAAGCTGCGCGAACGCACCAGCACCTCCCGGTCCACCAGGTAGCGACCGGTGGCGGTGACCCGGCGGAACTCGAGCCCGGGAGCGGCCCCGAACTCCCCCGGCTCGGCCAGTGACTGTACCGGCACCGCCGCCTGCTCCGATCGGGCGCGCACCCGGTCGTTGCGGGCCTGCCGCTCGTCGAGGCGGCGCAGCTGCCAGAACCCCGCCCACAACATGGCCGACACGAGCGTCAGGACGAACAGGTGCGACAGGATCCACCGCGGCCTGAGGGCGAACCGATACCTCGACATCGGAGGCGAGGCTACGGCCGCCGCCCGGCCGACCCGTAGTCGACCCGTCCACCACCCGTCCGGACGAGGTTCGTGCACCTGAGCCACACCATGCGGCTCAAGTGCACGAGCCTCCGGCGGACGGAGGGTTGGGTGCGACAGACTTGGAGGGTGGGCCCCACCTCTCACCGACTCGACGGGCCACTGTGGCAGCCGACGGCACTCGGGATCGCTGCTCCCAACGGCGTCCTGCGCGGCTGGCACCGCGACCACGGGCTGTTGTACCGAGCGCTGACCTGGTCGCACCTCCTGACCTCTCCCCTGGCGGAGCAGCTGGATTCGTCGGCGCATCTGATCGAGGACCGTGAGGGGTGGGAACGGTTCCTCGACGATCCTGAGGTCGTTCGGCGGCGCGGGTCGAACCCGCCGACGCCCTGGGCTGGAGGGACCCCGTCCCGCTCCGAGGTTCGTGCACTTGAGCCTCACCACGCGGCTCAAGTGCACGAGCCTCGGGTCGGCCGTCCGCTGACGCGCAGCTGTGCGTGTTCGATGCTGCTCGACAGCATCGAACACGCACGCCTCGAGCGCGTTCGCGACTCAGTGGTCGGTGACCGGGATCTCGTAGTCCTTGAACCGGTCGCGCAGGTCCTTCTTGGAGAACTTGCCCACACTCGTCTTGGGGACCTCGTCGATGAAGATCACGTCGTCGGGCAGCCACCACTTGGCCACACGGCCGTCGAGGAACTCGATGACATCATCCTTGGTGAGCTCCTCGCCCTCCCGGGCCACCACGAACGCCACCGGGCGCTCCTGCCACTTGGGGTGGGCCATACCCACCACGGCGGCCTCGGCCACCTTGGGGTGGGCCATGATCTCGTTCTCGAGCTCCACCGACGAGATCCACTCGCCGCCGGACTTCACCACGTCCTTGGTGCGGTCGACGAGGCGCACGTAGCCCTCGGGGTCGAACGTGGCCACGTCGCCGGTGCGGAGCCACCCGTCGTCGGTGAACGACTCGGGCGAGCGGTCGTCGTTGTAGTACTCCCGCGCGATCCACGGCCCGCGGGCCTGGAGCTCCCCACGGCTCTGCCCGTCCCAGGGCACGGGCTCGCCCGTGGCCTGGTCCAAGATGCGCAGCTCCACGCCGAACAGTGGCAGGCCTTGCATGGCCCGGATGTCGGCGAGCTGCTCCTCGGGTCGGTTGGCGTACACCGACTTGATGGCGCCGACGGTGGCCACCGGGCTGGTCTCGGTCATGCCCCAGGCCTGGTAGATCGGCAGGCCGAGCTGCTCGCGGAACGCCTCCGACAGCGCTTTGGGCACCGCCGAGCCGCCACACGGGATCACCCGCAAGGCCGGGGTGTCGCGCCCCTTCAGCGCCGGCAGCACGCCCATCCAGATGGTGGGCACCCCGGCCGCCACCGTCACCCGCTCCTCCTCGATGAGGGTGGCGAGGCCGTTGGGGCTGAGGTCGGGGCCGGGCATCACCAGGTCTGCGCCCACCGCCACGGCGGCATGGGCGAGGCCCCAGGCGTTGGCGTGGAACATGGGGACCACGGGCAGGATACGGTCCGACTCGCGAGCGCCGAAGCCGTCGGCGAACATGGCCGCCATGGTGTGCAGCACGGTGGATCGGTGGCTGTAGACCACGCCCTTGGGGTGACCGGTGGTACCGCTCGTGTAGCACATGGATGCGGCGAGGTCCTCGTCGTCGACGTGCCACTCCACGGCCGACGCTGCGCCCAGCAGGGACTCGTAGTCGTGGACCTGCTTGCCCGGGCCGGGGTCCGATGTGTCGAAGGGCCCGCCGTCGTCGATCACCACGATGTGGCGCACGGTGGCGAAGGTGGGCAGCAGGGGCCACAGCAGCCCGGCCACCGTCTTGTCGACGAAGATCACCTCGTCCTCGGCGTGGTTCACGATGTAGGTGACCTGTTCGGGGAACAGGCGCAGGTTGAGCGTGTGCAGCACGCGTCCGGTGCAGGGGGCGGCGAAGTACAGCTCGAGGTGTCGGGAGGTGTTCCACGAGAACGTGGCCACCCGACCGTCGGCGGAGATGCCGAGGTCGTCCAGCACGCCGCCGAGCCTCCGGGTGCGCTCGGCCCACTGCCCGTAGGAGATGCGCTCGCGCCCGGTGGGCAGGGCTGTCACCACCTCCTTGTTCGGGAACAGCAGCTCCGCTCGCTGGAAGATGTGCGGAAGGGTGAGTGGATGGTCCTGCATCAGTCCCTGCATGCGGCGCTTCCCCTTGGTGTCGACGAACGACTCGGAACCTAGCGGCGCTCGACGGGCCACGTCGGCGGCCGGCATCGCGAAGTCGCGACCCCGGCCACCTGCCACACTGTCGGCTTGGACGAGGAGCCGCTGACCGAGCCCGAGGCCGGCCACCACCACGCCCGGCCCCACCCCGGACCCCCTAGCACGGCTGCTCGCAACCTCGTTGTGGGCACCCTCATCGCCTTCGTGGTGGCGGCGAACCTGGGGAACGTGTTCCTGTCGGTCCTGGTCACGGAGCGTCCGCTCGTATTCATCGGGCTGAACGCCCAGAACCGGAACCTGGCGCTGGCTTCGGGCGAGCTGAGCGCCTGGTCGTTCTACCTGGTGGGGTTCCTGCGCCTCGTCGCGCCGGACCCGCTGTTCTTCCTGCTCGGGCGGTGGTACGGCGACGCCGCCATCCGGTGGATGGAGCGCAAGGCGCCGGCCTACGGCGAGCTGCTCCGGATGCTCGAGCGGGGGTTCGACAAGGCCCGGTTCGTGGTGGTGGCCGTCGCCCCCAACAACCCGGTCTCGCTCTTCGCGGGAGCCGCCGGCATGTCGTTCGGCGCCTTCATGACGGCCAACGTGGTCGGCACCATCGGCCGACTCGTCCTCATCCGGGCCTTCAGCGCCGTGTTCGAGGGACCGCTCGGCTCCCTGCGCTCGTTCATCAGCGACTACCGGTGGCCGATCCTGGCTGTGTCGGTGGTGCTGGTGGCCTTGTCGATGTGGTCGGACCGGCGCGGCGGCCGCGACGGCATCTCCGACCTCGCCCACCTCGACGAGGACATCGCGGAGATCGAGGCGGAGATCGAAGCCGAGGAGGCCGACGAGAGCGAGGCCGGGGTCGACGCCGGGGCCGGCGACGCCGCCGACAGCACGTGACCGGCGCCCTCGGCCGCGCCCCGCTGGGGCCGCCCACGGCCCGGCAGCGCAACGCCGTGTTCGGCGCCATCGGGGCCACGATCGTCCTCGGCTGGGTGGGCGACGCCCTGTGGGCCTCGCTGGTCGACCGCCATCCGCTGGCGCTCATCTTGTTGAACGCGAAGCCCCGCTACCTCGTGTTGACCGTCAACGAGCTCGATGCCTGGACCTACTACGTCGTCGGCACCTTCCGGCTCCTGGCCACCAAGCCCCTCGTGTGGCTCGTCGGCGCCTGGTACGGCACCGCCGCGGTGCGATGGGCGGAGGCCCGCTCCCCTCGGGGCGGCGCGATCCTGCGGTGGGTGGAGCGCCACTTCGGGCGCTGGGGATGGGCCGTCATCGGCGTCACGTCGAACAACCTGGTCTGCCTGGTCGCCGGCGCCACGGGGTTCTCCCTCGGGTGGTTCATGGTCTTGGCGGTCGCCGGCACCGTGGTCCGGCTCTGGATGTTCGCGGTGGTGGGCGACGTGTTCAGCCGCCAGATCGACGCGCTCATCGGGTTCGTGGGCGACCACCGGCTCCCGATCGTGGCCGCCAGCGTCGCCGTCGTCGTGGTGGGGCTTTGGTGGCAGCACCGCTCCGGGAGCTCGGAGCTCGACGACCTGGCCGACCTCGAGCACACCGTGGAGGAGCTCGACGCGGACGGGAGCGCAGACGCCGCCGGCTGAACGCCGTGCGACCGGGCCGTCGCTACAGGTCGAGCAGGACCTCGAGGCCGACGGTGACACCCGTGAGCTCGCCGACGCGCTTGGCGGCGAGGACAACGCCCGGCATGAAGCTGCTGCGGTCGTAGGAGTCGTGGCGGATCGACAGCGTCTGCCCGGTGGCGCCGAGTAGCACCTCCTGGTGCGCCACCATCCCCCGCATCCGCACCGCGTGGATGTGGATGCCACCCGGTCCGACGCCACCGCGTGCGCCCGGCACGGTGTGGGTGGTGGTGGGGTCGGCCGACCAGTCGCTGCTGGCCGTCGCCATCCGCTCGACGGTCCGCAGGGCCGTGCCCGAGGGCGAGTCGACCTTGGCGTCGTGGTGCAGCTCGATGACCTCGGCGGTGTCGAACCAGGGTGCGGCCAGCTCGGCGAAGCGCATCATCAAGATCGCGCCGATGGCGAAGTTGGGGGCGATGAGGCAGTTGCTCGAGGTGAACGTCGCCCGAAACCGCTCCAGGTCGTCGTCGGTGAAGCCGGTGGTGCCCACCACCGCGTGGACGCCCCGCTCGGCGCACCACGCCAGGTTGTGGCGGGCCGCATCGAGGTGGGTGAAGTCGACCATCACCTCGGGGTGCTCGAGCAGGTGCTCGGGCCTGCCGGCCACCTCGAGCTCGCTGTCGACGCCGGCGACGGTGCGCAGCTTCTCCCCGGCCGCGCCGGGGTCGACCGCGGCGGCCAGCTCCAGGTCCGGGTCGTCGGCCACGGCCCGGCACACCGTGGCCCCCATCCGTCCCGCTGCTCCGAACACGCCCACCTTCACGGCCATGGCCCGCAGTCTCGCGTACCCCGCGGCTGCCACCATCCCCCACCCCACCCCCACCCCCACCCCGGGCGAATGTGGTGTGTGGGAGCCGCGTTCCGGTCGCTTTCGCGCGTGAGGTTCGCCGGCAGGCTCCCTCCGCCGTCCGTGTACGACGACCGGTGGACGCTCGTAGGGTCGTCGGCGATGACCTCTCGCATCCGCAACATCACCGTCGACTGCCGTGATCCCTTCGAGCTGGCCCGCTTCTGGCGCGGCGCGCTCGGGTACGTCGACACCCCCGACGACCGGAACGAGCCGGCCGACCCCGAGGCCCAGATCATCGACCCGAGAGGGCTGCACCCGGGATTGCTGTTCATCGGGATCCCCGAGCCCAAGTCGGTGAAGAACCGGGTGCACCTCGACGTCGTGCCCGAGGGAACCCGCGACGCAGAGGTCGAACGCCTCCTGGGCCTCGGCGCCACCCTCGTCGACGACCTCCGCACTGCGGACGGCGCTGGATGGGCCGTGTTGGCCGACCCCGAGGGCAACGAGTTCTGTGTGGAGCGGTCGCTCGCTGAGCGAGGCCACCCCGCGCCACAGAAGACCGGCGACCGCGCCTTCCCACGGGTCGGGGCACTCCCCGAGCGGGACACGTACGAACAACTGCTCGACTGGTACCGAGCGGGCGTCGTCGCCAAGGTCAAGGGGATCTCACCGCTCGCAGCTCGAGCCGTCCCTGGCCCATCGGCCACATCGATCGCCGGGCTGGTCAAGCACCTCGCCTTGGTGGAGGACTCCTGGTTCACCGTGCGCTTCGCGGGCGAACCCGACCCTGCTCCGTGGGTCGGCATCGACTGGGAGGCCGACCCGGACTGGGAGTTCCGCACCGCGATCGACGACGACCTCGACCACCTGCTCGACCTCTACCGGGCGGCCTGTCAGCGCTCGTGTGCCGTGGCCGCCCGCCACCAGCTCGACGACGTCGGCGCCGACACCGCCCGCTACGAGTTCACCCTGCGCTTCCTCTACGCCCACCTGCTCGAGGAGACCGCCCGTCATCTTGGCCACATCGACATCCTCATCGAGCTCCTCGCCGGCACCACCGGCGAGTAGCGCCGCGAAGGGCCGAGATCACGACCGAACCTCACGCGCGAAATCGACCGGAACGCGGTTCCCACACACCACATTCGCTAGGGGTTGGGTGCTAGGGGGTGGCCAGGTCTTCGGGTCGGAGGGGGCCGACGGCGCAGGTGGCGGGGGGCTGGGCCAAGAGGCGCTGGGCCACGCGGTGGACGTCGTCGGGGGTGACGGCGCGCAACCGCTCGAGCTGGACCTCGAGCGGGGTGACCGAGCCGCGGGCGCAGACGTGGTTGCCGAGCCGGGCCATGACGCTGCCGGAGTCTTCCAGGCTGAGCAGGGCGGCACCCTCGAGGTAGCCGCGCGCCACCTCCCACTCGCGATCGGTGACGCCACCGGCCACCAGGTCGGCGGTGGTGTCGACGATCAACCGATGGACCTCGCCCACCCGGTCCGGGCTGGTGCCGGCGTAGGCCACCACCGAGCCGGCGTCGCTGTAGGTGGAGATCGACGAGAACACCGAGTAGGCCAGGCCCCGCTCCTCGCGGATCTCCTGGAACAGCCGGCTCGACAGTCCGCCACCGAGGATCTGGTTGCAGACGCTGAGGGCGTAGCGATCGGGGTCGTCGGCGGGTACCCCGGGCCACGCCACCGCCAGGTGGGCCTGCTCGAGCGGGCGCCGGAGCACGGCGGTGGCCCGCGCCGGCACGGCGGCGCTCGGCGCGGTGCGCTCCGGCCGCGGCGCGCCGGGGCGGGCGGAGAACCGCTCCCCCGCCGCCACCACCTGGGCGTGGTCGATGCCGCCGGCGGCCACCAGGACCAGGTTGGCCGGGTGGTAGTGGT
>CAZIVZ010000071.1:0-11057 GCA_964542495.1 uncultured Aquihabitans sp. | reverse complement strand
AGGGCCGCTACTGGTTCGAGCCCAAGTGGGACGGCTTCCGCTGCCTGGTGTTCCGCGACGGCCCCGAAGTGATCCTGGGATCGCGCAACGACAAGCCCCTCACGCGCTACTTCCCCGAGCTGCTCGACCCGCTGAAGGCGTCGCTGCCGGACCGCTGCGTGGTCGACGGGGAGATCGTGGTGGCGGGCCCGGACGGCCTCGACTTCGACGCGCTCCAGCAGCGCATCCACCCGGCGGAGAGCCGGGTGAACCGTCTGGCCGCCGAGACGCCGGCGTCGTTCGTGGCGTTCGACCTGGTCGCGCTGGGCGACCGCTCGCTCCTCGACGCACCGCTCACCGAACGGCGCCACCTGCTGGAGCAGGCCCTGGCCGCGGCGGTGCCCCCGGTGCACCTGACCCCCGGCACCTTCGACCGCGCCGTGGCCACCGACTGGTTCTCGCGCTTCGAGGGCGCCGGCCTCGACGGGGTGATGGCCAAGGCCGCAGACGGCACCTACCAGCCCGACAAGCGGGCCCAGATCAAGGTCAAGCACCTCCGCACCGCCGACTGCGTGGTGGCCGGGTTCCGGGAGCACAAGAACGGCGACGGCCCGGGCTCGCTCATGCTCGGCCTGTTCGACGACGAGGGGAACCTGCACCACCTCGGCGTGGCGTCGTCGTTCTCGGTCGCCCGCCGGGCCGAGCTGCGCGCCGCTCTCGCCCCCTACGTGGCCGGCGACCTGACCGGGCACCCGTGGGGCGAGTGGGCGTCGGCCGCCGCCCACGCCTCGGGCGCGGGCGGCCGCCTGCCGGGCGGGCAGTCGCGCTGGAACGCCACCAAGGACCTGTCGTTCACGCCCCTACGTCCCGACCTGGTGGCAGAGGTCGCCTACGAGCGGGTGGACAACGGTCGGTTCCGCCACAGCGCCCGGTTCCAGCGGTGGCGCCCGGACCGCGACCCCGCGTCGTGCACGTTCGAGCAGCTCGAGGTGGTGCCGCCCGTGGAGCTGGCGATCGCCCTGGCCGGCACCCGGTGACCACCGGCCACCGGCGCCCCCGCCCGGTGGCGATCGCCCTGCTCGCGGTGGCCCTCGGCCTGGTCGCGGTTCCCGCCTGCTCCTCCTCGGGTCGTGGGACCGCCGAGGACCTCGAGCGCGCCGCCACCACCTCCACCGCGCCCGGCACCACGACCACCACGACCACCGGGGTGGGACCCACCGTCGAATCGGTCGACCCGGGCCAGCGCGACGTCCCCGACGCGGTGTTCGCCGGCCTCGGCGATCCGCGCATCGACGTGGCCGACTACCAGGTGCGCATCCGCGCCGACCCGGGCCGCGACGGCATCGCCGGCACGGCCCGCCTGCGGCTGTCGGCCACCACGACCGGACCGCTGCGGGCGTTCACGCTCGACCTGCGCGGCCCCCGGGTCACCCAGGTGCTGGTCGACGGGCGCCGGGCACGGGTGGCGGCCACCGACGACGAGGTCGAGGTCACCCCCGCGGTCCCGCTCGATCCCGACCGCCCGGTCTCGGTGGTGGTCACCTACGCCGGGGTACCCGTCCCGGCATCGTTCCCCCGCCTCGACGCGCCCGTGGGCTGGCAGCCCGATGACGACGGCGGCTGGTTCGCCATGAGCGAGCCCGACGGCACCTCGAGCTGGGTGCCCGTGAACGACCACCCGTCGGACAAGGCCACGTGGACCATCACGCTCGACACCCCCACCCAGGTGACCGGCGTGGCCAACGGACGCCTCCTCTCCCGCCGAGCGGTGGGCGGACGGCGCCGGTGGGTCTGGGAGACCGACGAGCCCATGGCGTCGTACCTCGCCTTCGTGGCCGTCGGCCGCTACGACCTGGTGGAACGGCCCGGAGCGGAGGGAACGTCGTTGGTCCTGGCGTTCCCACCCGACCTGGCCGACGACCGCCGGGCGGGCTTCGACCAGATCGACCCGATCCTCTCGTTCTTCGCCGACACCTTCGGGGACTATCCCGACGACGATGCCGGCGCCGCGGTGGTGAGCAGGTCGCTCGGCCTGGCCATGGAGTCCCAGACCCGACCCCTGTTCGGCACCGACTCGTTCACCGACGACGAGGTGTGGGCGCTGGCCCACGAGCTGGCCCACCAGTGGTACGGCAACGCGGTGACGCCGGCCCGGTGGCAGGACCTGTGGCTCAGCGAGGCGTTCGCCACCTACGCCGACTGGCTGTGGCGGGAGCACCGGGGCGAGGGATCGGTGCGCAAGCTGAGCGACCGCGCCGGGGTCCGCACCGCCGGCGGCCTCGCCGTCGTCGACCCCGAGGCGGCGGCGACGTTCGACGGCGTGATCTACGAGGGCGGCGCCCGCGCCCTGCACGCGCTGCGCCTCGATGTGGGCGACGACGACTTCTTCGCCCTCGTGCGGCGCTGGTACGCCGAGAACCGCGGCGCCACGGTGACCACCGATGACTTCCTCGAGCTGGTTCGGGTGGTCACGGGCGAGGATCCGGATCCGTGGGCCGACACCTGGCTCCGACGCCCCGAGCAGCCCACGCTCCCCCGGTGAGGAGGTGCGGTCGACCGAGCCCGTTTGCGGCTCGACGGGGGCGACCGGTAGCGTCGCCTCCGCTCCGGTGACGGAGTGGGGTCCCGGTCTCCTCGGAGATCGTGGTTCTGGGTCCCGTGGTGCAGTTTGGAGTGCACGCCGGCCTGTCAAGCCGGAGGTCGCGGGTTCAAATCCCGTCGGGACCGCTCCGGCGACCGGTTCACCGGTCGCCGGACGAACACCAGGGTCGGGTAGCTCAGTTGGCAGAGCGACCGCCTGAAAAGCGGTAGGTCACCGGATCGACGCCGGTTCCGACCACCAGGTGAGATGCCGGGCCGGCCCCCAGGGGCCGGCCCGGGTCGTTCAGCCCTCGAGGAACGCCGCGGTGGTGCCGCCGAGGGGGATGGGGTCCATGCCCAGCTTGCGGTGGTCCCAGGAGCGGGTTCGCTCGACGGAGATGCGCACGGCCACCCGCTTGTGGAGCATGAACTCCACCAGGGGCTTCACCTCCTCGGTGTAGGGGCCGTTGTAGCGCTCCCACACGTTCACCCCGACCTTCCAGAGAGACTCGGGGTCCTCGACGATCTCGGCCGTGCCCTCGAAGGAGACGCCCCGGAGCGTGTCGTAGGTCTCCCCATCCTCGATCAGCACCGTGACCCTCGGGTCGCGCCGGATGTTGACGGCCTTCTGCGAGCGGGCCTTGGTCTCGACCCAGATGTCACCGTCGATGACCCCGTACCACATGGCCACCAGGTGCGGCAGGCCGGAGGCACCGATGGTGGCCAGGGTGGCGGTGCGGCTGCGCTCGAGGTAGGTGGCGATCTCCTCGTCGGACATCGCGATCTGGGCGCGCTGGTTGGTCCCCATGGGGCGACCCTACGGCGAGGCCACGTAGGTGCCGGTGATGGTGGTGGTCATGCCCGCGGTCACCGACACCCCGTTCTGGCAGGGTGGGGTGGTGTACCCGGGCACGGCGCCGAAGCACACGTCGTAGGTGCCCGGCGCCTTGGAGGTCCACATGCCGTAGGCGTTGGCCACCTGGCCGTTCACGAGGATGTCGGCCTGGAGGGCCGGGCTGGTGAGCACCCGCAGGAACCCCTTGGCCGCGTAGGTCCCGGTGACGGTCTGGGTGGCGCCGTCGGCGATGGTGACGTTCTGGCACGACGCCGGCTTGGTCACGTCGGTCCCGTCGCCGAAGCAGACCGAGTGGGCTCCGACGGGCAGCTTCACCCAGTCGAGGCCCCAGTTGTTCCGCCACTCGCCGTCCACGCTGATCATGGCGGCCTGGGGCGGTGAGGTGGTGGCCCGGAGGTAGCCGAACGTGCCCGTGGGGCCCGGGGCGGCGGCGTTGGCGGTGAAGGTGCCGGTGGTGCTGCCGGTGGAACCGGCGGCCACGATCACGTCACGGCAGGAGGGCACGATGTAGCCGGCCACGTTGCCGAAGCACACGTTGTACGTGCCCGCCGGCACCTCGGCCCAGAGACCCCAGTCGTTGCGCGGCACGCCGTCGACCGTGATGGTGGAGGCCACCGCCGGGCTGGTGGTGACCCGCAGGTAGCCGCTCTGGGTGAACGCCCCGGTGACGGTGGTGGTGGCGCCGGCGGTGAGGTTCACCGTCTGGCAGCTCGGCGTGATCCAGCCGAGGACCTTGCCGAAGCACACCTGGTGGCTCCCGGCGGGCAGCGACGCCCAGTTGATGCCCCAGCTGTCACGCTCGATGCCGTCGACGGAGATCACCGACGGCACCGCCGGGCTGGTGGTGACCCGCAGCAGCGCCGGTGCGGAGGCGCACGTGTAGATCTGCACGTCGTCGATGAGCCAGCCCAGGTCGCCGACCGACGAGTCGCTGGCCATCCGGAAGCCGAGGCGCACCGAGCCCCCCGCGGCCGAGCTCAGGTTGATGCGGGCCGAGGTGTAGCCGAGGCTGCGGTCGGTGTAGGCGGCCACCGCGCCCAGGGGGTTGGTGGCGTCGAGCGTGCCGTTGTAGCCGTTGTCGGTGATGAGGGCGCCGGCGTTGGACCACGTGCCACCGTTGTTGGTGCTGTACTCCACCTGGCCGCCGTCGTAGTTCGCCTCGAGGTCGAACGCGTGGTTGAAGCGTGCGTAGGCCGTCGCCCCGGCGGGGATGGCCACGTTGGTGGTCATGCGCAGGGTGTGGTTCTGCGTGGAGCCGAGATCCGCGCCGTAGAGGCTGTAGGTGCCGCTGGTCGCGTACCCGCCGGTGTAGCCCCACACCGAGGCGCTGCTGGTGGCCCACGCCACCGACCCTTCGATGTCGTCGTCGTAGAGGTAGGTCGGGGTCTGGCCGGCCGCGCACACCGGCGCCTCGGCGGTGGCTCCGGCCACCGTGGGCGACAGGTGCATCTCGGTGGCGTCGGTGGCGAGCGACACCTGGGCGCAGTTGGCGGCGGTGATGCCGCCGGTGCCCACCAGGTTGTTGCAGGCCTGCACGAGCGCCTGGTCGAGCACGCCGTAATCGCTGCCCGACGTGAGGAAGCCCGTGGCCGCCTCGTACCAGATGCGAGCTGCCTTGTCGACGCCGAGGCCGGCGACGGTGACACCGTTGAACGTGCCGCCGTCGACGGTCAAGAAGGCGGCCTTGTTGGCCACGCCGCTGTTGGTGTGCACGCCGCCCTGGTCACCGGCGGCGCCGTAGTAGTTGGGGCTGCGCATGCGGTCCGGGTCGGAGAACGCCGGCGGGTCCGACAGGCTCCGGATGGCGCCGATGGGCAGGTCCTCGCCGAGCTGCCAGCGCACCCCGGCGGTGTCGGTGCCCGCACCGTTGGTGAGGTCGATGAGCTCGCCGAAGATGTCCGAGAGGGCCTCGTTGATGGCACCGGATTGGTAGTAGTAGTAGAGCCCGCTCGAGAACTCGGTCACGCCGTGGGTGAGCTCGTGGCCCACCACGTCGTCGGCGGCGGCGTAGCCCTGGCCGTAGTGCATCTGCGCACCGGACCAGAACGCGTTGGCGTACGGGCACGTCGCGCCCGACTCGCAGTGGCGCACGGTGCTGTAGAGCGCCATGCCGGCGTCGTCGAGCGAGTCACGGCCGAAGCGGCTCTGGTAGAAGTCGTAGGTGTTGCCGGCGTAGTCGTAGGCCGTGTTGGCCTCGGCCAGCGCCACGGCGGCACCCCCTTCGGCGCGGATCACCGGGAGCGCCCCGCCGCAGCGGTCGGCGGCGCCGGCCACGTTGCCGGCGTCGCAGACCTTGCGGTCCTTGGCCTCGGCGATCTGGTTGAAGTTCAGGGCGATGCCGCCGGTATCGGCATCGACGAGGACCACCTCACGGATCGCCTCGCCCTCGCTCGCCTTCACCTCCGTGCGCCACACCAGGCGGGCCCCGGGCAGGCCCGGAGCCCCGATCACGGCAGGGTCGTAGATCCAGAGCTTCGGTGCCGCGGCGGAGAGCGGACCGTGGCCGGGGTGGGCCTTGGCGGCTAGCGCCAGCGCCTCCTCCGAGGCGTCCCGGGCCGAGACCTCGGGGGTGATGTCGTCGGCCGGGTCGGCCGAGACGTCCGAGACGAGCGAGCGCGTGGCACCGGCGGCATCGAGCTGCACCGTGACCTCGCCACCGAACACGGGGATGCCCCGGTACTCCTGCTGGTAGCGGACGGTATGGCCACCGGACTGGCTCCTCGTGGTGGCGATGGGGTCGAGCGATCCCGAGCCGGCACCGATGGCGTCGGCCACCTCGTCGAGCAGCACCCCGGCCGACGCCCCCACCGAGCCCGTGGGACCGGTGAGCACCTCGCCGGGTGCCGACCCGACGAACGTCACCAGGCCGCCGGGCCCGTCGGCGACCACCTCGGCCCCGCCGAGGCGCTCGGCCAGGTCGCTGGCCCCGCCGGTCGGCCGTGCACCGGGGTCGGGTGGCGACTGTGCGGCTGTGGGGGCGGCGACGGACAGCGCGGCGACCGCCGAGACCACGGCAATCGACCAGCGACGCGAACCAGGCACGGCACATCCCTCCCCCGCCGACCTCCCCGTAGAGCTCGGACCCGGCGGACCCTAGACCCGATTGGTCGGGACCGGTCCGAATCGTCCGAATCGCGAGGACCCGGATGGAAGGTGCGCGCGTTCGATGCCTCCTGGGCGCCCTGAGCACGCGCACCTCGGAGCCGGTGGCGGTTTCGACGTCGGCCCTGGCGCGACACTGGCGACCATGACCGACCCCGCCGTCGCGGCCGACGAGCCGCAGCAGTCCATCGTCGTGCTCGACCTCGAGGGGGTACTCGTCCCCGAGATCTGGGTCGCCGTCGCCGAGCGGACCGGGATCGACGAGCTGCGGCGCACGACCCGCGAGGAGCCCGACTACGACGTGCTCATGCGGTACCGACTCGACCTGCTCGACCGCCACGGCCTCACCCTGTCGGCGATCCACGACGTGATCGGCGGCCTCGAGCCACTCCCCGGCGCGGCCGACTTCCTCGCCGCGCTGCGGGCTCGAACCCAGGTGGTGATCCTGTCGGACACGTTCGAGCAGTTCGCGGCGCCGCTCATGGCCCAGCTCGGGTGGCCCACGATCTGGTGCCACCGCCTCGTGGTGGAGGGGGACCGCATCGTCGGCTACCGCCTCCGCATGGCCGACCCGAAGCGCCACGCGGTGCTGGCCCTCCACAGCCTCAACTACCGGATCCTCGCCGCCGGCGACTCCTACAACGACACCACGATGCTCCTCGAGGCCGACGCCGGCGTGCTGTTCCACGCCCCGGACAACGTGAAGGCCGAGTTCCCGCAGCTGCCCGCCCTCGACGGCTACGACGAGCTCCTCGCCCACCTCACCGAGCGCCTCACCTGATCCCTTGACCGCGCGGGTCGATCGGGCTTAACTGCGTTCACCATCGCCGGTGCGGCCGTGGACACCAGGGGGAATCGCATGTCCAAGCTCGTTCGGGGCCTCGCGCTCGGCGTCGCGCTGCTCGTCGGCGTCACCGCCACCACGGCGTGCGAGCCGGTGTCGGCCACCAAGGTGTCCAACACCGTCGACGTGCGCTGCCAGTTCCTCACCTACACGGTCGAGACCGACTGGTTCTTCCCGGCCGGCACGCCACGCGCGCTCGTCTGGCTCCAGCACGGGTTCACCGAGGAGAACGGCAACTGGGACGAGACGGCGCGCAAGCTCGCCGAGTCGGGCTACCTGGCCATGGCCACCACGCTGCCCACCGCCGACATCTTCGGCTGCACCGTGCAGAACATCGGGAACAACACCCCGTTCCTCGACGACGTCGCCGCCATGCTCGCCGGCCTGGGCACCCCCACCAGCGCGCTCGGGCGGAGCCACGCCGACGCCGCCGCCAAGGCCGGCCGCGCCGGCCAGGCCATGCCGTCCAAGTTGCTCATGTCGGGCCACTCGGCCGGAGGCGAGGCGGTGCTGTTCGTGGCCAACCGGCTCCGCACCGACCACGCCGCCACCTTCGCCAAGCTCCAGGGCATCGTGCTGGCCGACCCGGTCAACTCGTTCATCGGGAACAACACCGACGTCGCCCTCACCGGTCTCGCAACCACGTCGCTGCCCATCTACTCGCTCGCCTCGCCGCCCAACTCCTGCAACAGCGATCAGAGCGGGACGCGGTCGCTCATCGCGAAGCTGCCCGGCCGCTTCCACGGCGCCCAGGTCACCACGGGCTCCCACGGCGACGTCTTCGGCGCCTCGGTACCCGACCTCGAGGTGGCCACGTGCGGTGCCCCCCAAGCCGCCAACGTGACCGCCACGCGCACCTTGCTCATCGGGTGGTTCGGGGGCATGGTCGAGGGCACCCCGAACCCTGCCTTCCACCCGGGAGGCACGCTGTTCGCCGCCCTGGTCGCCAACGGCACGATCACGCCCTTGCCGTGACCGGACGGCGGGCTCCCGCCGTCAGCCGAGCTCGACCACGAACCGGTGGGCCGCGCCATCCTCGGCGTGGCGACCCACCACCACCTGGTGGGGCCCGGCCGGCGCGAGCCACCCGCCGCCCGCCGGGTCCCGTCGCTCCAGGCGACCGAACGGCACGGTCACCTCCACGCGTGCGACCCGCCGTGCGGGCACCTCGGCCCGGGCGAAGCCCACCAACCGGCACGGGGCGCCGTCGGCCCCCGCGTACACCTGGATGACCTCGACCCCGGGCCGCGCACCGCGGTTCGCCACCTCGGCCCGCACCACCAGGTGACCGTCCGCCAGCGTGACGGACGCCTCGGCGATGGCGAGCTCGGTGTAGGCGAGCCCGAAGCCGAACGGGTAGCTCGCCCGGTGGCCGTCTCGGGCCAGGCGCCAGTAGCCGTGCCACGCGTCGTAGGTGACCGCGGCGGCATCGGGTTCGAACGGGGGCAGGTGGGCCTCGTCGGCGGGCACGCTGAACGGCAGCCGGCCGGACGGCTCGGCCCGCCCGCCGAGCACGTCGGCGAGCGCTCGGCCGCCCTCCATCCCGGCGTACCACGACTGGAGCACAGCTGGCACGGCCTCGTGCCATTCGTCGATCAGCACCGCGCTCCCGGCCACGATCGCCACCACCGTCCGCGGGTTCGCCGCGGCCACGGCGCGGATCAGCTCCACGTCCCGGGCCCGCAGCCGCAGCGAGGTGCGGTCCCCGCCCTTGGAGAACCCCACGTCCTCGCCGGCCGCCGCTCCCGGCTTCTGGAAGGGCTCGGTGTCCTCGGCCAGCATCGCGGCGAAGCGGGCCGCCACCTCGGGCTCGTCGGCCGCCGGCATCAGCTCGGCCAGGTGGGTGGTAGCGCTGCCGCCGATGTACTCACCCTCGTCGGCCTTGGTGTAGCCCACCACCACCACGGCCACGTCGGCGGTGCCCGCCACGGCCGCCGCCTGATCCAGATCGGAGCCGTCGTGGTGGACCACGGCGGCGTCGCCCGCCAGCTCGCGGATCCCATCGAGCGGCGAGACCACCTGCGGTGCCCACACGTCGCTCGAACCGCCGTCACCGAGGTTTCGCTCCGTGGCCAGCGCGCCGATCACCGCCACCGGACCGGCACCGAGCTCGATCGGCAGCACGGTCTCGCCGGCCACCGGCTCGTTGCGCAGCAGCACCACCGCCTTGGTGGCGGCCTCACGGGCCAGCGCCCGGTGCGGGGCGCAGGCCAGCACGTCGAGCGGCGGCCGCTCCGCTGCCACCACGTGCGCGAAGCGCAAGAGGGTGGCCACCGTGTTGGTGACGGCGCGGTCGATGTCGACCGAGTCGCACTCGCCGGCGGCCAGCGCGGCGCCCAGCCCGAAGGCCCGGATCATCCGGTAGGGCATCTCGACGTCGAGCCCGTTGGCCACCGAGGGGCCGGCGTCGCGCAGGCCGAAGATCCAGTCGGAGATCACGAAGCCGGCGAAGCCCCACTCGCGGCGCAAGACGTCGGTGAGCAGCTGGTGCGACTGGCCGCACCACTCGCCGTTCACCGCGTTGTAGGCGCTCATCACCACCGCCACGCCCTCGTCCACGACCCGTCGGAAGTGGGGCAGGAAGACCTCGTGGAGGGCGACGTCGTCCACGGCGACGTCCACGGAGAACCGGGCGTTCTCCATGGAGTTGGCGGCGAAGTGCTTCACGCAGGCCATGGCGTGGCGCTGCACGCCTCGGGTGAGCGCGGCGCCGAGCTCGCCCACGTGGAAGGGGTCTTCGCCGTAGGTCTCCTGGGCTCGGCCCCACGCGGGGTGGCGAAGGATGTTCACGCACACGCCGCCGAAGAGCGTGGCACCCACCGCCCGCAGCTCGGTGCCGATCGCCTCGCCGATCCGCTCCTCCAGGTCGACGTCCCACGTGGCCCCGCGCGCCATGCTCACCGGGAACGCGGTGGCCGGGCCGATCACCACGCCGCGTGGGCCGTCGGAGAACGCGAACCCGGGGATGCCCAGGCGCTCCACCCGGGCCGCGGGGAACGGGCGGCGGTGGTAGCCGCCGGCCCCGAGATCCTCCAGCCCACCCCAGAACGGCAGGTCGCCGTCGAGGCACCAGCGCCGCTCGTCCTCGGTCATGGCCGACACCAGCGCCGCCGCCTCGGCCGTGGCGTCGGCGCCCTCGGCCACCCGTCGAACCGCCGCCGCGAACGCGTCCATCAGGTCTGGGCCGGGCGCAAGACGGAGGCCTCGAGGCCGTCGAGCTGGCTGCGGAGGGTGTCGACGTCGAACGCCAGGCACAGGACCACGAGGCGGTCGACACCAGCGGCGGCGTACCGCTCGACCAGCTCCGGGGTGGTCGCGTTGAAGTAGGGACAGACGGTGACCACCACGTCGCCGCGGGTGCGACCCTCGACGGCCAGGGCACCGTCGAGCCGGGCGAGGGGCTCGCGCAGGTCGCCGGGGAGGCGGTCGAAGGAGAACCAGCCCTGGCCGTGGCGGGCCACGCGGCGCAGAGCGGCATCGCTCTCGCCGCCGATGTGGATCGGCGGGTGGGGCGTCTGCACCGGCTTCGGGTACATGCGACAGGGAGGCAGGTCGTAGAGCTCGCCGCGGTGCTCGGACACGTCATCGCACCAGAGGCTCTTCATCACCGCCAGGTGCTCGTCGGTGCGCCGGCCCCGCTGCTCGAACGGCATGGCCACCGCCTCGAACTCCTCGCGCAGCCAACACACGCCCACC
>CAZIVZ010000070.1:0-11070 GCA_964542495.1 uncultured Aquihabitans sp. | reverse complement strand
GGGCGAGGTGCGCGACGGGGAGCCGGTGGCGGGTCCGCTGATCGACCCGGCCACCAGGCCGGCCCGCTTCAAGATGGCCACGGCCTCGCTGATCGAGGCAGCGCCGCTGACCGAGGGCACCGCCACCAGCTTGGGGCCCTGGGACACCTCGAGCGTGACGGTGGAGCCCCGCGGCACGGTGGTGCCCTCACGGGGCAGCACCGAGATCACCACGCCCTCGGCGACGTCGTCGGAGTAGCTGCGGGTGACGGCCGTCTCCAGGCGCAGGGCGGAGAGGGACTCGGTGGCCGACGACTCGGGGCTCCCCCGCAGGCCCGAGGGCACCACGCGAGGCTCCGGGCCCTTCGACACCACCAGGGCGACCTCGCTCCCCTTCTCGAGCTGCGCCGGGGTGCCCTCGGCCACCGCCAGCACGACGCCCTCGGCCGCCTCCTCGTCGTAGACGCGCTCGTTGGAGGTGGAGCCGAGGCCCACGAAGAACAGCGCCTCGTTGGCCTCCTCGATGGTCTTGCCCACCAGGTCGGTGGGCACGTCGACGATGGTCTGGCCCGCCGACACGGTCAGCAGCAGGGTCCGGCCCTCGGCCAGTCGGGTGCCGGCCTCGGGCCGCGACGCCAGCACCTCGCCCTTGGTGGTGCCGTCGCGGCGCACCGCACGCGTGGTGACCTCCCAGCCGGAGGCCTCGGCCACCGCCTCGGCCTCGACCTGGGTGCGCCCGACGAGGTCGGGCACGGGCAAGGTGACCGGGGTGCCTGCCGAGCCCGAGCCGCGCCCGGCGACCGAGGCCACCACCCCGCCGGCACCGGCCAGCACGGCGACCACCAGCAGCACCCACGGCCACCGACGCCGGCGACGGTTCCCGTCGGGACCGGCGTCGAGCGCAACGGGTGCGGTGCGATCGCCGCCGTCATCGGCGCGCGCCTCGAGCTCCTCTGGGGGCGACAGCACGGCCACGGACGATCGACGTTCCCCGAGCTCTCGTGCCGCCGCGCCGCCCGCCCCTTCGGTGCCGCCCGCATCGGGGAGCACGATCTTGTCGGCCAGCTCGGCGGCGGGCGCCGGGAGGTCGACCCACGCCGGGGCGGCGTCGACCGGGACGGTGACCGCCACCGGCGCGGGCTCGCGCAGGTCGATCGGGGGGACGATCGGCGGGGCGACCGGCGCTGCGCCCCCGGCCGGACCATCGTCGGCGCCGCCACCGGCACCACCCACGTCGGCCGCGTCGGACTGGTTGACCCAGTCGGGCGGGTCGAGGTCGAGGTCCTCCGCGGTGAGGTCGGGCTCCGGTTCGGGCCGCCCGATCGGCGCGTGGATGGTGGGGTCGGCATCGACGGCCACCTCCCCGGCGGGCGGCAGCGCCCCGGCCAGCGGGAGCGGCGCCGGCTTGGGCAGGGACTTGGCGGCGCGCAGCAGGCCGGCCGCCAGGGTCCGGGCATCGACGCGCACGTCGGGATCGGGGTGGCCGGCGCGGGTGAGGATCGCCTGGAGTGGGCCGAGGGCGTCGGGCACCTCGAGCGGGCGGTCCACCCGGGCCATGAGGGTGCCGAGCGTGGTGTCGGCCACGAAGGGCACCTCGCCCGTGACCGCCTCGATCATCACCAGCGCCAGGGCGTACACGTCGGCCTTGCCGGTGAGCTGCTCGCCCTTGGCCAACTCGGGTGAGGCGTAGCGGGCGGTGCCCATGATGGCGCCCTGGGGCTCGGTCCACGCCGCCTCGGCCAGGGCCCGGGCCAGGCCGAAGTCGGCGATGCGCAGGCGCTGCTCCTCGCCGAAGAGCAGGTTGGCCGGCTTGATGTCTCGGTGGACGAAGCCCCGCCGGTGGGCGTAGTCGAGCGCCCGGGTGGCCTCGAGGCCCACGGCGAGCGCCTGCGACGGGGTGAGGAGCTCCCCGCGGTCGAGCAGGGCCCGCAGGCTCCCGCCGGCCAGGTACTCGGTGACGATGAAGGCGGTGCCGTCGTCTCCCCAGTCGTAGACCGCCATCACGTTGGGGTGGCTCAGGGCCGCCGCGGCCCGGGCCTCGGCACGGAACCGGCGCAGGAACTCGACGTCTCCCGCCAGGGCGTCGTGGAGCATCTTCAGGGCCACGCGACGACGCAAGCGCACGTCGTCGGCCAGGTACACCTGCGCGGAGGCGCCCATGCCGATCGGTGCAACCAGCCGGTACCGCCCCCCGAGGACCCGGCCGATCTCTGCAGTCATGCGGGGATTGGCCACGGGTCGAGGGTACCGTCCCCTCCGCGCGCTTTCGGGGAGCCTCCGGTCACGTCGCACGGCGCGATGGGTGCGACGTCGGCTCCACCAGCCACACTGGACGACCATGAGCGAACGCACCGACCACGGGGTGGCCACGGCCGACGGGCCGTCGTCGAAGGCCCCCGAGGCCCCGCACCTCGAGGCGGCGCCACGACCCTCGGCCGGGGCCACCTGGGTGCGGCGCGGCCTGATCTTCGCCCTGCTGGCGGGAGCCGTCGCCGTGCTCGTGGTGGGTGGCCGAGACGCCGACACCGACGGCATCAGCGCCGACCGCGACCCCGCCATCGTGAGCCAGTTCCCGATGCCGGGCGCAACCGCCCTGCGCCAGACCGAGATCGGCGCCGTGCTGCGCCCGGGCTACGACGGCCGCCTGGTGATCAACGGCGTGGCGATCCCCGAGGACCAGATGGTGGGGGCCATCGACCCGAGCTCGGTGACGCCCGAGGAGCTGCGCCGCTACGGCATCCGCCCCAACAACCGGAACTCGGTGTACTTCAAGCCCGGGCCCGGCAAGGTGCTCACCGAGCTCCCCAACGGGGAGGTCACGGTGTCGGTGCGCTACTTCAAGGACCGTCAGGCCGAGTCCCGAGGCCGCACGGTGAGCTGGACCTTCCAGGTCGACTGACGCGAGGTCGACCGACGCCGGGGCCCCCGAACGGTCAGCTCGGCAGCTCGCCGGTCTCGAGCAGGTGCTCGAACGCCGCCTGGTCCAGGACCGGAAGGCCGAGGGACTCGGCCTTGGTGACCTTGGAGGCCCCCGGGGACGCTCCCACCACCACCGCGGTGGTCTTCTTCGAGACCGAGCCGGGCGACTTGCCGCCCCGCCCGGTGATGGCGGCTTCCGCCTCCTCGCGGGTGTAGCCGTCGAGGGTGCCGGTGACCACGATGGTCTTGCCCAGCAGCACCTGCGGCTCGGATGACTCGTCGGGGCCCTCGGTGTTGAGCCCGGCGGCCACGAGGCGATCGACCAGGGCCCGATGGTCCGGGTCGGCGAACCAGCGGTGCACCGACTCGGCGATCACCGAGCCCACGCCCTCCGCGGTGGCCATGGCGTCGACGTCGGCGCTGACGATGCGAGCCAGGTCGCCGAAGGCGAGGGCCAGCGCCTGAGCGCCCGAGGGGCCGAGGTGGCGGATGTTGAGCCCCACCAGGAGGTTGGCCAGCGGGCGGGCCTTGGCTGCCTCGATGGCGGTGCGCAGCCCGGCCACCGCCTCCTCGCCCAGGCCGCGCAGCCCGTCGGCGGTGGCCTTGAACAGGGAGGGGTCGGTGGCGAGGTCGGCCACCAGCTCGACGGGCAGCGGGCCGGGGTCGATCGGGCGGGTGCGGGCGATGTCGACCTCGGTGACGGCGTCGAGGCGTGAACGGGGATCACCGGTGCGCTCCTGGGCCGCCGCCGTGGCTGCCGCCGCCCACGCTCCCGCGGCCGAGCGGATCGCGGCCAGGCGGTCCCACGGGAGGTCGAAGACGCCGCCGATGTCGCGCAGCAGGCCGAGGTCCAGCAGGAGGCGGATGCGCTGGGACCCGAACCCCTCGATGTCCATGGCGCCGCGGCCGGCGAAGTGCTCGATGGCCCCCGCCACCTGGAACGGGCACTCGGGATCGGGGCAGCGGGTGTCGCTCTCGCCCTCGGGGCGCACCAGCTCCACCGGGCGGCTCGACGGGCAGGTCCGCGGGAACTCCCAGACCGGTCGGGCCAGGTGCTCCGGATCCTGGGGATCGACCGGGCCCACCACCTCGGGGATGACGTCGCCCGCCCGGCGCACGGTCACGGTGTCTCCCGGCCGCACATCTTTGATCCGCACCTGGTCCTCGTTGTGCAGGGTGGCGCGCGACACGGTGACGCCGCCCACGAACACCGGCTCCAGCACGGCGAAGGGCGTGACCCTGCCGGTGCGGCCCACCGAGACCTCGATGGAGAGGAGGCGGGTGGTGCGCTCCTCGGGCGGGAACTTGTAGGCGATGGCCCAGCGGGGGGCGCGGGCGGTGGACCCGAGCTTCTCGCGCCGCTCGAGGTCGTCGACCTTCACGACGGCCCCGTCGATCTCGTAGTGCAGGTCGTGGCGGTGGGCCTCCCACCGCGCGCAGAACTCGGCCACCTCGGCCGCCGTCTGCACGAGCCGGTGCTCCGGGTTCACGGCGAAGCCCCACGACGCCAGCTCGGCCAGGGTCTGGGCGTGGCTGGTGAACGCCGGGCCCCCTTCGACCTCACCGAGCTGGTAGCACCACATGGACAGCTCACGACGGGCGGTGATCGACGCGTCCTTCTGGCGCAGCGAGCCGGCCGCCGCGTTGCGTGGGTTGCTGGCCACGGGGTGTGGCTTGCGCCCGGCCTCCCGGCGCACGCGGTTCTCCTCCTGCTGGGTGACCTGGAGGGCCTCGAAGGCGGTGCGAGACATGTAGACCTCGCCACGCACCTCGAGCACCCGAGGCGCGCCGGGCGGCAGCTCGGCGGGGATGTCGGCGATGGTGGCGACGTTGGCGGTGACGTCCTCGCCCATCTGCCCGTCGCCCCGGGTGGCGCCTTGGACCAGGCGACCGTCCTCGTAGCGCAGGGAGATGGCCACCCCATCGATCTTCAGCTCGCAGCTGAACCCGCCCTGGTGGCCGGGCTCCTCGGCGAGCCGACGCTCCAGGCGGTCGCCCCAGGCCACCAGCTCGCCGGGCGAGAAGGCGTTGTCGAGCGACATCATGGGCACGCGGTGGCGGACCGGCGCGAAGGTGGCCGACGGCGGCGCACCCACCAGGCCGGTGGGCGTTCCCGCCTCCGTCAGCTCCGGGTGGGCGTCCTCGATCGCCCGCAGCTCGCGGACCAGGTCGTCGTACTCCGCGTCGGACACGGTGGGGGCGTCGAGCTGGTGGTAGCGCCGGTCGTGCTCGGCGATCTCGGCGCGAAGCTCCTGGGCCCGATGGGCGGCGGGGTCGGCCTCGGGGGTCATCGGCCGCACCCTACCGGGCACCCCTGACGGTCACGCCGGGTGAGCCGTCCGGCCCATCGAGGGCCTCCGGGGAGCCTCAAGTCCCACTCGGATCTGCCGACGGGATCAGCGCCGGAGACCACCCGGTTCCGCACCTGAGCCCGAGGACCCCAACACCGATGACGCTGAACGGCACGCTGGAGGACTTCTCGCCCGCCGGCATCTTGAAGGTCCTGTCAGCCGATGCCCGCACGGGTGCCGTGCGCTTCGGCGGACCCGCGGGCTGCACGGTGTACCTCCACCGTGGACAGCTCTACTTCGCCCGCAACGAGGGCACCGACGAGGCCCTGGCCACCGCCCTGGTGCGGCCGGGTCGGCTCAGCGCCGACGACTGGGGCCGAGCGATCGACGCGTCGGGCGATCGCCCCATGGTCGGCGAGCTGCTCGTGCGCGACGGCGCCATCAGCCCGGACCTGCTGGCGTCGGTGGTCCTGTCGGTGGTCTACGACCCGCTCATCGAGCTCTTCCGTGACGGCAGCGGGGAGTTCGACTTCGAGCCCGACACCGTTCACTGGCTCGGCCCGTTCCGAGCGTTCCCGGTGGACGCCATCATGGGCGAGGTCCGCAAGCGCGTACGGGAGGTGGACGAGTTCGCCGACACCATCCCGGACCTCGACGTCTGGGTGGAGGCGAGCCGCACGCTCCCCGGCAACGCCGCCCAGGTCACCATCTTGCGCGAGGACTGGGAGCTGGTGACGGCCCTCTCGGGTCCTCGCACCATCGCCGACCTCGCCATCGAGCTCGGCCGAGGTGCCTACTCCACCGCCCGCGTGGTCCACCGCCTGCACCAGGCCGGGCTGGTCCAGGCGGTGACCCACGACCTCGACGCCGACGTCGTCCCGATCCGCCGCGCCGACGCCTACACCGACCCCGGGGTCGACCTCGAGCTCGACCCGCTCCTGGCCATGGGCCTCCCCCACCGCTCCGGCCGCACGCCCCTGCACGAGCAGACCCCACCGACGGACACCGATCCGCTCACCGCCCACATCGGCGACGCCATCGCCGACGCGCTGGCCGAGGCCGACGTGGTGCCCACCGCCACCTCCAAGCTCATCGCGGTGCCCGATGCGCCCGACGAGGCCCCGAGCGACCACACCGGACCTCTCGACGACGCCGAGCTGCTCGACGACGCCGATCCGGCAGACGCGCCGACCGACAAGGCCCCCGCCAACAGCTACCGGCTCCCCAGCAGCACCGGCACCGACGACGATGCCGCCGGCCCCGACGAGCACCGGTGGGACGAATCACGCCTGGTCGGGGAGGCCGAGCCGCTCCACCACGACGACCTGGTCCCCACCTCGCTCGACGACCACGGGCCCACCGACCCCAACGCCGTGTGGCTCGCCGACCTGTACTCGCAGTTCATCGACGAGCCCGAGGCCAACGGAGGCAAGAAGCGCCGGCGCGGCGAGCCCAACCCGGTGGACGTGGCCTTCAAGGCGGCCGAGCAGGACGGCGAGGCCAAGGTCTCCACCCTGAAGCGCCTGATGGGCGCCCTCAAGAAGCTGTAGCGACGCCGGTCGGGCTCACGCCTCGGGCGCTCAGGCGCCCACGCTCAACCGGATGCCCATCACCTGGTCGTGGATCTTCTCGGCCAGCCGGCGGGTGAGGGCGAAGACGTGCTCGGCCTGGGCCACGTCGTGCAGGGCCAGGCCGCACACCGGCGTCACCAGCGCCTGCCGGCGCAACAGCACGGGGTCGCACCCCGACTGCACCAGCTCGCACCACTGGGCCGACAGTTGGCGCCACGACCGCGACGGCTGCTCCCCGAGCGGCTCGTTGGTGGCCACGGCCCCCCACGCCACCCAGCCGCCGCGCTCGAGGAAGGCACCAAGCGCACCGGCGGAACCGGTGACGTCGGCCCCGACCGGCAGCGAGAGCACCTGGGGACCGGCCTGGAGCAGCAGTCGCCAGTCGGTGGGGCCGCAGCAGTGCACGCCGGTGAGGGCGCGACCCTCGACCGCGGCGAGGGCGCCCGACAGCAGGTCGATCACGTCGTCGGCGCCGAGCGGCACCTCGGGGCGCAGGCCTCCCACGAGGCCGGGCTCGTCGAAGACCAGGAGGACCGGGACGCCGGGGGCCTTGGTGTCGGCGAGGTCGAGCAGGTCCTGGGCCCGGGTGGACACGGCGGCACCCGCCACCGCGAACGCCAGGTGTGCTGGCACCCCTGCCTGCACGAGCATCAGGCCGAGCGTGAGGGGTCCGGTGAGCTGGAGCTTGACGGGACCGGTCCGGCCTGCGACCCGATCGAGGAACCGGCGCCACGTGGTGAACGGCCGGCCGCTGAGATCGCGGTCGCCGAGGGGTGCCCGCGGGTCGAGGGCCTCGGGGTCGGCCACCGAGATGGTGCCGTCGTCGGCGACGTGCACCCCGGCGATGCCCCAGGCCGCCTGCGGGATCATCTGGTCGAGCGGCTCGAGGACCGGCAGCGTCGGGGCGGCCGGGAGCTCCGGCGTGCGGTCCAGCACGAACGAGACGGCCTCGTCCCGGTCGGTGTGCGGCAGGCTGCCGACCGACGTGGGCGCGCCGAGCGGGAGTGCGACCACTCCTGCTGAGACCACCTCGCCTGAACCCACTTGATCCCCTCGCGTGTGGTTCGCCCGCTACTGGAATAGCCATCGGCGGCACGTGTCGGCAAATCTCGGGGCCGTGACGCGTGCAGAGCAGCTCGGGGCCTGGCCCGCTCGGGTGCTGTGGGTGGTGCTGGCCCTGGTGGCGGGCGGCTGCGTCGGCGATGCCCTCGACGGCCGCAGCACGGCCGTGGTGGTGGTGTCGCTGGCGGGCCTCTGGGCGGGCTGGGCCGGCGCGCTGGTGGCGCTGCTGGTACCGCGCACCGCGGCGCTGACCGCCATGCGGATCCTCGTGCCGGCCGGCACCGCTGCCATGGTGGCGGCCACCGTCGCCGGGTCCGAGGTCGACGCCACCGATGTGGCGGCCGTCGCGGTGGCCGCCCTTGCCGCCCTCGCCGTGTTCGTCCCCTGGGTCGGCCAGGAATGGGTCGACGGCTCGTCCTACGGCGCCGAGCGCCGGCTGCCGCTGCGGCCGCCCGTGCTGTTCTCCGCCGTGCTCGCCCCCCTCGCCTGGCTGCTCGTGGTGGCGGGCGCCACGGTGGGCCCGCTGCTGCTCGCGGCGCGCCAGTGGGTGCCGGGCGGGCTGGCGCTGGTGGTGGGCGGGGCCGTCGTGGTGGCCGGCACCCGGTCGCTGCACCAGCTGGCGCGCCGCTGGATCGTGCTGGTCCCCACCGGCCTGGTGGTGCACGACTCGTTCACCATGCCCGAGCCGCAGCTCTTCCTGCGCACGTCGATCGCTCGCCTGGGTCCCGCCCTCCCCGATGCCGACCAGGCGGCCGACGACCTCACCGCCGGGGCACCCGGGATCGCCCTGGCCCTCGAGCTCACCGAGCCGCTCGAGGTCCTCGTGCGCACCACCGGGCGGGACAGCGAGACCAAGGCGTCGTCGGCCCTGCTCATCACGCCGAGCCGCCCGGTCCAGCTCCTGGCCGCCGCTCGGGCCCATCGCATCCCCGTGGCCTGACGCGTCGCGGCCCGTCGGCAGGCACGCGGGCGCGCTCGGTCAGGAGAGCGGGAAGGGCACGGACACCACCAGCTCGACGTTGCGGTCCTCGGGGAGGCCCAGGAGGTCCATGGGGTCGAACCAGCGGTCGTCGTTGGCGGCCAGCTCCCGGCTCACCGAGGCCAGGCGCTCGACGGTCCAGCCGTCAGCGGATCGGTAGGGCACGAGCGGGGGTGCAGCGTGGTCCAGGACCGTCACGAGGATCGACACGGTGCCGTCGCGGTTGTCGAACAGCTCGATCGTGCGGCCCTGCTGGGCGAAGTCGATGGTGCTCGACGTGTTGACCTCCCAGAGCCCGGCCCCCGGCCCGCCACCGGGCCTCGGGTGGGCGCAGATCCGGTGCTCGTGGGAGTGGCCGTTCAGCCAGAGCACCACGTTGGGGAAGCGTTCCAGCAGCGCCAGCAGGTCGTGGCCGAGCGTTCGCGGCCCGGGGTCGAACTCGTCGTCGCGGGTGTTGTCCATGGTCCAGGAGTTGTGGTGGCTCGCGAGCACCACCAGACGGTCGACGCCATCGCCCTCCACCCACCGGCCGCCCTCGTCGCGCCACCGGCGGTGGTGGCGCGACAGCTCGTCCTCGAGCCAGGCCGTCTGGCGCGGACCCATCGCACCCCCGTCGCCGTTGGTGTGGTTGCAGGTGTCGAGCCCGATGACCTGAAGGTGCTCGCCCTCAGGGCGGGACCACCACGACGCGCCCTCCACCAGGTGGGACGGCGCGAAGCCGTGGCCGGCCGGCCCGGGACCCTCGCCGTCGGCGCCGTCGGCCAGGAGCTCGGCCAGGTACTGCTGGAGCGTGAGGCAGCGGCGGGCGTCGGGATCGGGGGTGACGCCGTGGACGCCCGGGCCGCGAGACCACCGCTCCCACCGCTGCTGGTCGGGGCCCACCACCGTGGCCTGGACGATCGCCCGGATCATCCCGAGGGCGTTGGCCGGCTTGCGCGACGACGCGGCCAGCATCGGCTCGATCAGGTCGATCCGCAGCCCGGTGGTGGCGCCGAACGTGCCGCTGAAGATCTGGTCGTGGTTGCCGAACACGGCGAGCCACGGCACCTCGAGCCCCACCGGCTGGAACGTGGACACGGCGGCGTCGAGGAAGCCCGGCAGGTGTGGGAACCCGTGCTTCTGGCGGAAGTCCCAGCCGGGCCGATCGGGGTGCCACACGGTCCGCCAGGCCGAGCGCTGGAGACCCTCGTAGCGCCCGGGGGCACCGGTGTTGGGGGTGACCGGCCGGCCCGCGAGCACGTCGAGCCACCACCGGACCTCGGACACGGTCCGGTTGTCGGTGTTGTCGCCGGTCTGGATGCACCAGGCCATCGGAGCCCCGCTCACCGGGCTCACCGCCACCGCGTTGGTGGCGGCCACCAGCCGGTCGAGCACCTGGGTGGTGCAGGTCTCCTGCGGCCGATGGCCACCGTCGGAGCCCGGGTTCACCCAGCCGTAGGCCTCGCCGCCCTCCATGCGCGCCGGCGACTGGGAGTCGCAGACGTGCACGTCGGTGTGGTGGGCGACGTAGAGCAGCGATCGTCGGGCGACGGCGCGGTCGCCCGAGGGCACCTGCCCCAGGTCGGTCCGGACCAGGTGGACCTCCCCGGGCCCCCAGCCGAGGCGCTGGTAGCGCGCCCGACCGAGCGGTCGGATGGTGGCGTCCACCGTGGTGAAGCCGGCGGTGCCCGGTGCCCGTTCCCCGGTGGGGTCACCGGGGTGGGGCGCCAGTCCTCCCGCCCACGGCCCGTGGGCCCGCAGCTCGCGCGCCTGGCGACGAGACCGGGCCAGCCGGCGGGCCACCGCACCGACGGAGTTGTGCTGGTGCTGGGGCATGGCGGTCATCGTCGCGCGACCCGCAGGACGCCGTCTCGGAGCTGGCTGCACCTGCGGCGGCAGGACGACGTCAGGTGCTGGCACCTGGGTCAGGCGATGGCGATGCCGCCGCCGACCACGTGGTCGCCGAGGTAGGCCACCACGCTCTGGCCCGGCGCCACCCGCCGCTGGGGCTCGGCCCAGCGCACGACCGCTCGCCCGCCGGGGTCGGCCTCCACCGCGGCGGCGTGGGGGCGACCGTGGGCGCTCACCTGCACGAGCACGTCGCCTGGCTCGGGACCGGTGCTCCACGCCCAGTCCGCCACCTGCTGCTCGGTGGTGAGCAGGTCTGCGGGGCCGCCCACCGTGACGGTGGCCGCCGCCCGGTCGATGCCCACCACGTAGCGGCGGTCGGTGCCGCCGGGAAGGCCCAGGCCCTTGCACTGTCACAACGTGACCAGCCACACCGCCGGCC
>CAZIVZ010000069.1:0-11078 GCA_964542495.1 uncultured Aquihabitans sp. | reverse complement strand
CTGGCCGTCGCCGTCGAGCAGACGCTCCTTGAACCCGGGGTGGGCGGCCTCGAGCTGGTCCAGCACCTCGCTGACGGTGGCGCCGTCCACGGCGATCTCGGACGCCCCTGCGGTGAGGGTGCGCAGCGTGGTGGGCACTCGGACGGTGACGCTCATTGGACCTCGGAACCTCGGCGGGCTGACCAACCCGCCGAACGCGGGCCCGGCGAATCGTAGTAGCGGTTCACCGGATTGAAACCCAACCGCTCGCCTGCTCCGTACGATGGCGCCCATGACCCGACGGGGACCCGCCTCGTTCCCCCAGGGCGCGTTCCGCGTGGCCGATCTCGTGGCCGCCAAGGCGCGCACCGGCGTCTCCGTCTCGGTGTGCCTCCCGGCCCGCAACGAGGAGGCCACCGTCGCCCAGGTGGTGGCCGCGATCAGAGACGCGCTGGTCACCGACGTGGGCCTGGTGGACGAGGTGCTCGTGGTCGACGACCACTCCCATGACCGCACCGCGAGCCTCGCCACCGCCGCGGGGGCGCGGGTGGTGGACGCCAGCGCGGTGCTGACCGGCCACGGCGAGGGCCACGGCAAGGGCGAGGCGCTGTGGAAGTCGGTGCACGAGTCCACTGGCGACCTCGTGGCCTGGGTCGACGCCGACATCGTCGACTTCGACCCGGCCTTCGTGGTGGGGCTGCTCGGCCCGCTCCTCACCGACCCCGGGATCCACTTCGTGAAGGGCCACTACCACCGGCCCGAGTCCGACGGCGTGGGTGGTGGCCGGGTGACCGAGCTGTCGGCCCGGCCCTTGCTGGCGCAGTACTTCCCCGAGCTCGCCGAGGTGGCCCAGCCCCTCGCCGGCGAGTACGCGGCCCGGCGATCGCTGCTCGAGCACCTTCCGTTCGTGGTGGGCTACGGCGTCGACGTGGCCCTGCTCATCGACGCCGCTCGCGCCGTCGGCGTCGACGGCATCGCCCAGGTCGACCTCGGCGTGCGCCACCACCGCAACCGGAGCCTCGCCGACCTCGGGCCCCAGGCCCTGGCCGTGAGCCAGGCGATCCTCGACCGGGCCGGCGTCCGCCCCCCGGGCCCCGCCGTGCTGCGCCGGCCCGGCCTCGAGCCCGTCACCCTCGCGCTCCACGAGCGGCCGCCCCTGGCCTCGCTCCGGCCGGCGGGCACGCACCCACCTGGGTAGGCTCGCGCCAGGCGGGACGTCCCCGCCGGGCGGGGGGGATCTCATGGCGGCAAGACGGACGATCGGCGTGCTCGCGTCGGCGGGCTTGGTCGGTTTGGCGCTGGCGGCCTGTGCACCGAGGTTCGACGCCGGCGCCACGTTGAACGTGCCGGCGTCGAGCAACCTCAACCTGGTGTCGTGGCCGGCGGCCTCGGAGTCCGATGAGGGGCAGGCCGTGGCGCAGTACCGCATCGACCTCGACGGGGTGGAGATCGCCCGCGTCGGCGCCGACCAGCGCAGCTGCGTCCTCAAGGGCGTCAACGCGGCCAACGTGTACACGGTCAGGGTGACCGCGTACGACACCGCCGGCGAGTGGAGCGGGGACGACGCCGCCGCCGGCTCCCTCACCGCTCAGATCGCGCCGCTGGGCTCGAGTGGGTCGGTGAAGGGGTGCGTCTCGCCGGTGGACACCGACGGGGACCGCCTCCCGGACGCCTTCGAGACGGCCACGGGCACCTACTCGAACATCGCCAGCACGGGCACGAGCCCGACCACCCAGGACACCGACGGCGACGGCATCGACGACGGCGACGAGGTGCTGGGCACCACCGACGGCCTGGAGCTGGCGGCAATGGGCCTGCGGCCGACGAAGAAGGACATCCTCTTCGAGTTCGACTGGTTCGACGACAACGTCGACCCGGGCGACTGCAACGCCCACTCGCATCGCCCCACCGCCGCGGCCATCGCCCAGCTCACCGCGGCCTACGCCAACGCCCCGGTGCCGAACCCGGACGGTTCCACCGGCATCAAGATGGTGGCCGACTACGGCCAGGGCGGCGTCTTCAGCGGTGGCAACCGGGTGCCCGATGCCGACGGCGTCATCGCCGGAGGCGTGCCCGACAGCGACTTCCGCACCATCAAGTCCGGCCACCTCGCCGCCAACCGGATCGGCCGGTTCCACTACGTGCTCATGCCCCACCGGTACGACACCACCTCCAACAGCGGTGGACAGGCCTGGCTCGACGGCCACGACATGATCGTGTCGCTCCAGTGCTGGAACTCGACCTCCAACATCTCCTCGGCGACGTTCCACGAGGCCGGCCACAACCTCGGCCTCCACCACGGCGGGGACGAGACCGTGAACTACAAGCCCAACTACAACTCGGTCATGAACTACCTCCACGCCTGGGACGGAGTCGACACCAACTGCACGATCCCGGGCGACGGCGTCCTGGACTACTCCAAGGGAACCCGTGCACCGCTCAACGAGACCGCGCTGCTCGAGACGAACGGGATCTGCGGTGGCGTCGACATCGACTGGAACGCCAACACCGTGATCGACGCCGCCCCCGTCGCGGTGGACATCAACGGCGACGCGACGCTCGGCGTGCTGCGCGACCACAACGACTGGGGGAACATCCGCCTGGGCTCGGTGACCATCAACAACGGCGACTCCCCGCCCGAGGCGCGGGCCGAGCTCATCACCGAGGACCCGCTCCCTCCCTCGGCCCGCGGCGACTGACGGCCAGCGTCGGACTGATTGCCCGCAGATGATCTGAGAAGTACCGTCATCCACCATGTGGTCATGGCGGACGATGGCGATGGTGGTGGTCGGGGCCCTGGCGATCGGCGGTCTTCCCCCGGCCATGGCGGTCGGGCCCGCCGCCGCCGCGGGCGTGCACGCCCACGGCACGGTGATCTCGGTGACCGCCGGCGCCGGTGGTGGCGGTGGTGGCGGGGGTGGCGGGGGCGGCGCGCCACGGGCGCCGATCTACGACGACTGCCACGACGTCGACCTGCTCGTGCACCTGCTCCTGCCGATGGCCTCCGCGTTCGACGCCGACGCCGCCGACGTGCCCACCGATGCCCCCGTCGCCTGGCGGGAGTGCCGCCGCATCGCGGATGGGGTGCGGGTCGGGTGGATCGTGGGCCTGCCGGTCGGTGGCGGCGGGGCGTCGAGCGGCGGCATCGACACCGCCGGGCAGGCCGAGCTGCGGCTGCCGCTGCCGCGCGTGCAGACGTCGCCGCCCCGTGGGGGCACGCAGCTCACCGGCGTGCCGGTCTGGTTCTGGATGGACCGACCCGAGCCGGTGTCGGTCACCGCGAGCGTCCCGGGCCTGTCGGCCACGCTCACGGCCACGCCACGCACCAGCCGCTACCGCATCAGCGACGGGACCACCCTGCGCTGCCCCGACTTCGGCACGCCGTTCCGCCGGGACCGCCCGGCGGTGGGCCAGCACAGCACGTGTCGCCACGTCTTCGACGAGCGGGGCCCGGCGGAGGTCGTCGCCACCGTCGACTGGAGCCTGGCCTGGACCGCCACCGACGGCACGTCGGGAACCCTGCCGCCCATCGCCCGGTCCGACCGCTTCACCCTGGACCTCGAGGAAGGCCAAGCCGTCACCGATTGACCGACGGGGTTCTGCTTGCACCGACTGCCCCCAGGGGGCACCTCCTGCAAGGAGAACGAGACGCGCCCAGGTCCCGACGGGTTCTGCTTGCACCGAGTGCCCCCAGGGGGCACCTCCTGCAAGGAGAACCCCGGCGGGCTCGGGTCAGGCTCCGGCCAGGGCGGCCTTCACAAGGGCCGACACGGCCCTGCCGTCCGCCCGGCCGGCCACCTTGGCCACGGCCGCCTTCATGGCCGGGCCCATCTGCGCGGGCGAGTCGAAGCCACCCTCGGCCAGGGCCTCCTGCACGAGCGCGGCCAGCTCCTCGTCGGACAGGGGCGCCGGCAGGTACCGAGCCAGGATGTCGCGCTCGGCCAGCTCCTTCTCGGCGCTCTCGGTCCGGCCGCCGTCGGCGAACGCCGCCGCCGCCTCCTCGCGACGCTTGGCCTCCCTGGCCAGCACGGCGAGCACGTCGTCGTCGGTGAGCTCGCGCACGCCCGAGCCCGACACCCGCGCTTCTTTGATCCCGGCCAGGGCCATGCGCAGCACGGCCACCTCGAGCGGGTTGCGGGCCTTCATGGCCGCGGTCAGGTCGGCTTGGATCTGCTCGGCGAGCACGGGTCCTCCAGGGATCGGGTCCCTCCACTGTGGCCCACCGGACGGGAGGTCGGGCTCAGATATCCGGTCGGTAGCGTGGTCCGGATGTCCGTGGACCCGGGAGTGCTCGCCCGCCCGGGCACCGAGACCACGTTCGTGCCGGGTGCGGCGGTGCGCCACGGCCGCCTCGCGCTGTGGCGGCCGGGTGACCCCACCGACGGCGACGACCTCGTGGTGGTGGTGCCGCACGGCGCTCGGCTGCGCCGGCGGACGGTGGCGGTCACCTGGCTTCCGCTGGTCGACGTGATCGACGCCCTCGTGGCCCTGCCGGCCGGCTCGGCAGCAGGCCGATCCACCCAGGCCTGGGCCCATGCGGCACGGGCCGCCCTGGTGCACGTGGCACGTGGCCGGCTGCTCCCCACCGCGGACGCCGACGGCACCGACCTCTGGCGCGTGGGTCCCCTCGACGCCGCCGACCACGCCCACTGGCGCGGCCTGGCCGAAGCCCTGCCGCCGCACGCCCACGCCACCGAGCTGGCCGACGTCGCGCCGCGCCGCGTGGCGTCACCCGACTGGTTGCTCGCCCGCTTCCGAGACGCCGTGGCCGACGCCTACGTGCGCACCGCCGCGGCGCCCGACGCCGCCGGCCACGCCGCCTTCGCCGCCCGCGATCGGGTGGTGGTGGCCGGATCGGCCTCGTGGCTGGTGGCCACCGGTGGGGCGGCCACCGCCGAGGTCGGCGTGGGGCTGCGGCTCGATCCCGGTGGACCCGGGACCGAGCCCGGCGAGGGCGGCGACTTCCGGGCCGTGCTCCAGATCGCCAGCCGCCGGGACCCCAGCCTGGTGCTCGACGCCTCGGAGCTGTGGGCGGCCCCCCACGCCGTGGCCGAGCGCTTCGGGGCCGACGTCGAACAGCAGGTCCTCCTGACGCTGCGACGCGGCGCCCGGGTGTGGCCGCCGCTCGGCCGGCTGCTCGCCGAGGCTCGCCCGGACGCCCTCGAGCTCGACGGCGCCGAGGTCGACGACCTGCTCGGCCCGGCCGCCGAGGGGCTGGCCGGCGGGGGCATCGACGTGCTGTGGCCCGCCGGGCTCCTGGCCCCGGTGACGGTCACCCCCACGGTCACCAGCACCGCACCCACCGCGGATCGCGCCGCCGGGCTGGGGTTCGACAGCCTGTGCGAGCTGCGCTGGTCGGCCACCGTCGACGGGGAGCAGCTGACCGACGACGAGCTGCACGAGCTGGCCACGGCCAAGCGCTCGGTGGTCCGCCTGCGGGGCCGCTGGGTGCGGGCCGATCCGAAGCGGCTCGAGCGGCTCCAGCGCCGCCACAAGGTCACCGCCGGCGCCGCTCTCGCCGCCGCCCTCGGGGGCGACCTGCTGGTGGAGGGCGAGGCCGTGTCGGCCACGGTGCAGGGCCCCATCGCCGACCTCGCCACCCGGCTGGGCCGCATCGAGGACCAGCGGGAGGTCGACCCGCCGGCCGCGCTCGAGGCCGTGCTCCGCCCGTACCAGCGCCAGGGCCTGTCGTGGCTGGCCAACATGGCCGAGATCGGGTTCGGCGGGATCCTCGCCGACGACATGGGCCTCGGGAAGACGGTGCAGTTCCTGGCCCTGCACCTCGCCCGGCGGACCACCGGGCTCCCCACCCTGGTGGTGTGCCCCGTGTCGGTGATCGCCAACTGGGCGCGGGAGGCCGAGCGGTTCGCGCCGTCGGTGCCGGTGGTCCGCTACCACGGCAGCTCGCGCAACCTGGACGACGTGGCGCCCGACGCGCTGGTGCTCACCACCTACGGCACGGTCCGCCGCCAGGCCGACGCCCTGGCCGCTCGACACTGGGGCCTGGTTGCCGCCGACGAGGCCCAGAACATCAAGAACCCCCTGTCGCGCACCGCCCGCGCCCTGCGCCGGCTTCCGTCCGAAGCCCGCTTCGCCCTCACCGGCACGCCCGTCGAGAACCGATTGGTGGACCTCTGGGCCCTGCTCGACTGGACCACCCCGGGCCTGCTCGGCCCCCTGGACCGCTTCCGCCACGAGGTGGCCATCCCCGTGGAGCGCGATCAGGACGCAGAGGCGGCGGCCGCCCTCGCCCGCCTGGTGCGGCCCTTCGTGCTCCGCCGCCGCAAGATCGATCCCGGCATCGCCCCCGAGCTGCCCCCCAAGACCGAGACCGATCGCGTGGTGGCGCTCACCGCCGAGCAGGCCACGCTCTACGCCGCCATGGTCGACGAGGTGATGGACCAGGTGTCCAACGCCGAGGGCATGGCCCGGCGGGGCCTGGTCCTCAAGCTGCTCAGCGGCCTCAAGCAGATCTGCAACCACCCCGCCCAGTTCCTCCACCAGAGCGGGCCGCTGCCCGGCCGGTCGGGGAAGCTCGACGCCGTGGCCGAGCTGATCGACACCATCGTCACCGAGGGTGAGTCGGTGCTGGTGTTCACCCAGTTCGTGTCCATGGGCCACCTGCTCCAGCGCCACCTCGCCAATCCGGACCGGCCCGTGGAGTTCCTGCACGGGAGCGTGCCGGTGGCCCGGCGCCAGGAGATGGTCGACCGCCTCCAGTCCGGCGAGACCCCGATCCTGGTCATCTCCGTCAAGGCCGGGGGCACCGGGCTCAACCTCACCCGCGCCACCCACGTCGTCCACTACGACCGCTGGTGGAACCCTGCCGTGGAGGACCAGGCCAGCGACCGCGCCTGGCGCATCGGCCAGGACCGCCCGGTGCAGGTGCACCGAATGATCTGCGAGGGCACGGTCGAGGACCGGATCGCCCAGATGCTGGCGGCCAAGCGCCACCTCGCCGACTCGGTGGTCACCACCGGCGAGGGCTGGGTGGGCGACCTCGACGACGACGACCTGCGGGCGCTGGTGGCGCTCGGCGCCGAGGACGGGTTCTGATGGCGGTGCAGTTCGGCCACACGTGGTGGGGGCGGGCGTGGGTGGACGCGCTGGAGCAGCGGGCCCGCGTCGACCCGAACCGGCTGGCCCGCGGCCGCACCTACGCCCGCCAGGATCGGGTCACCAGCCTCTCGGTCGAGCGGGGGCGGGTGCTCGCGTCGGTCCGCGGGAGCCGGCGGCTCAGCTACCGCACCCGGGTCGACGTGCGCACCTACGGCGACGACGAGTGGGCCCGCGTGGTGGCCACCATCGCCGGGAGGGCTGGCCACACCGCCGCCCTGCTCGACGGAGAGCTCGAGCCGGGCATCGTCGACGACGCCCGCGAGGCCGGCGTGGAGCTGCTGCCGAGCCGCAACGACCTCCAACCCCACTGCTCCTGCCCCGACGACGCCGTGCCCTGCAAGCACGCCGCCGCCGTCTGCTACCTGGTGGCCGAGTCGCTCGACGACGACCCGTTCACCCTGTTCACGCTGCGGGGCCGCACCAAGGTCGACCTGCTGGCCGAGCTCCGGGAGGTCCGCCGCCGAGACGCCACCGCGGCACGCCACCCCGACGACGACGCCTTCGCCACCCTGGTGGCCACCGGTCCGCAGGGCACCGGCGCCGACCCAGGCATGGTGGCCCGGGAGGCGTGGTCGCGCGACCTGGCGGACCTGCCGGCCGTCCCCGAGGTGCCGCCGGCGCCGGGCACGCCCGCCGCGTGGCCCGACGACCCGCCGGTCGACGCCCCGTTCGACCCGCCCGGCCTGCTGGCGCTGGCCACCGACGCGGCGCGCCGCGCCTGGAACCAGGTGCGCGGCGACGGCGACAGCGCCCTGTCCCTCCCCCGCGACGCCGACCTGGCCCGGCGAGAGGCCGAGGGGCCGGGGCCGGGCTCGATCGCCCGGTCGCCGGGGATGGCGCAGCCCTCCGCCGACCTCACCCACCGGGCCCTGGCCTGGCGCCACGGCGGCGAAGCCGGCCTGGCCGTGCTCGGCGAGGACCCGTGGCGGCCGCCGCTCGCCACCATGGCCGCGGCGCGCGCCGCGGTGGAGGAGGCCGGCGTGTCCCCGTCGGTGGTCACGGTGTCCAACAACCGGATCACCGGGCCCGGGTTCCAGCTGCGCCTGTCGCGCGCCGGTTCCTGGTGGCGCTTCGAGAAGCGCAAGGGCCGCTGGGAGATCGCGGCGGCGCCGGCGGAGTCGCCCGACGACCTCCTGGGGCCCCGGTGAGGGGGAAGCCCCGGGTCAGCTGACCTCGAGCTCCTCGCCCATCGGCCGAGCGGCCCCGGCACGAGCGTCCACCCGGGCCGCCACCAACAGGTTGAGCAGGGCGCTACGGCTGTTCTGGTCGATCAGGACCGGGTCGAGCATCGGCTCCACGAGCTTGCGACGCCAGGTGACGGCGACCCCGTCGAGCACGAACGGCTCGGTGATCCACCCGGGCTGGACCGACCCGAAGCACAGCACGCCGCGGACGGGCACGTCGGTGAAGTCGGTGCGGGCCAGCAGGCGGTTGACGGCCTCGACCTTCTCGCGCACCGACGCCACCAGCTCGGTGTGGTCCGCGCCCCCGATGTGGAGGCGGGGATCAGCGGTGAACCAGTCACCCTCGTCGCGCCGTTCGAGCTTGCCGGTGAGGACCTCGACGGCATCCACCACCCACAGGCCGTTGACCGCCACCACCAGGTGGCCGATCGGGTGCAGGTGGGGCTCGAGCCGGAGGCCGTGGACCACCTCGAGGCCGTGGACGCGGCCACCCTCGAGGGTCTGCCCCACGCGCCCCTCACCCATGTCGCCGCGATCGAGCAGCTCGGCCGGCACCAGGTGGGTCGACGCTCCCGGGGCCGGGCGAGGTGGGGCCAGGAGGTCCACCGGCCGGTCGCCGTTGGGCACCGGCACCGCGATCGGGGCGGGGGCGAAGAGGTCGCCGCCGTCGCCGCCGTCGGCCACGTCGACGACGTGGACGGTGGCCGACGGGTCGAGGTCGTGGTGGAGCGAGGCCTGCTCCGGGAGCGGGGCGGGCTCAGCGGTCGGGCCGGCTTCGTCAGCTCCGTCGGCCTCCACGGTCTCGTCGACCTCCACAGGCTCCACGGAATCGACGGGCTCCACGACCTGGAGGGGCTCGACGGAATCGGTGATCTGGGCAGGTTCCTCGGGCCGATCCGCCGGCTCGGGCACGCGGGCGGCCGCAGGCTCGGGCACTTCGGTCAGCCGAGGCGCCGCCGGCTCAGGCGGGTCGGGCCGGCCGTCGACCGGTGGGACCGGCCCGGTGTCGCGGGGGGGCAGCGGCGGCACGGGCGGGATGGCACGAGGCGGGAGACCCGAGGGTCCGACGGCGGGGGCGGACCGCCGTGGCCGACCGGGCACACGCCCGCGCGTGCGCGCCAGGGGCGGCTCGCTGGGGGCCGCGGCACCCGCGGCGGGCGGGGTGGATGGGGCCGCAGGGGCAGGCGGGGCGGGCTCGGCCGCAGGGGCGGGCCGGGCGGGCTCGGACGCAGGGACGGCTCGCGCTGCCGGGGCGGGAGGGAGGGCCGGGGCGGGCGGGGTCGCGGGGCCGGGTTGGGCCGGGCGCGGGGCGGTGACCTCGACCAGGCGCGGCAGCTGGGGCGTGCTGTGGTGCACCGCGGGCGCGGTGCGGGGCAGCGGCTTGGGAGCCGGGGGCGCCGCGGGGACCGGTGGTGGCGGCACGTCGAGCACCGGGGGCCGGCGTTGCAGCGCGGGCGGAGCAGCGGCAGGAGGCGGAGGGGCCGGGGCCGGGGCGGGAGGCGGGGCGGTCTCGCCCCGTTCGGCGCGCAGCAGCAGCTCGCAGGTGAGGCACGTGGCCTGGCGGGTGGCCTCGTCCCACCACGCCTCGGTGCGCGGGGGCAGCTTGCTATCGCACACGTTGCAGATGGCACGAGCGCGGAGAGGGACGAGCTGCACGTCCCCCCTATCGGCCGCTCGCCCCCAACCTCAACCCTCGATGAGGCCGAAGTGCAGCTCGGTGGTGCTGCGGTAGACGTCCCCCGGACGCAGCGCGGCCGACCCGAGGGCGGGCCGGTTCGGCGTGTCGGGGAACCCCTGGGCTTCGAGGCAGATCCCGTCGAACGGGGCGAAGGGCGGTCCGAGGTGGGCGCCGGCGTAGACCTGGAGCGCGGGGCGGTCGGTCCGCACCTCGAGCACCCGGCCGCTCACGGGGCCCCCGAGCCAGGCCACGGGTCGCACGGCCGCCCGGCCGTCGACCGGACCGCCGGGCGGCCCGCCCACCGCGTAGCTGTGGTCCAGGCCGCCAGTGGCCGCAACCACGTCGCCCACCAGCGGTGAGCTGCGGAGGTCGAACGGCGTGCCTGCTACCGGAACCAGGCCACCGGTGGGGATCCCCGCCGAGTCCACCGGGAGGTAGCGGTCGGCCGCCACGGCCAGGCGGTGGTCGGCCACGGAGCCGCTGCCGTCGAGGTTCCAGTAGGCGTGGTTGCAGAGGTCGACCACGGTCGGCGCATCGGTGGTGGCCCGATGGGCGATGGTGAGGACCGGTCCGGTCAGCCGGTAGGTGACCTCGGCCCGGAGGGTTCCGGGGAAGCCCTGGTCGCCGTCGGGGCTGGTGAGGCCCAGCGTGACGTGACCGCCGTCGGGCACCTCCCCGTGGTCCAGCACGGTCCAGACCCGCAGGTGGAACCCGTCGGGCCCGCCGTGGAGCTGGTTGGGGCCCTCGTTGGGCACCAGGAGCACGGGTCGTCCCTCGAGCGTGAACCGGGCACCGGCGATGCGGTTGGCGTAGCGGCCGACGGTGACGCCCAGATACGGGTTGCCGTCAGGTCGGAGGCGAGGCTCCAGGTCCGGCGCCCAGAGGTGCACGTCGCCGAGCTCCCCGTGGTGGTCCGGGACCAGCACCCGGTAGAGGGCGGCACCGAGCGTGACCACCTCGACCGCCATCACCGTCGACCGCAGGCCCACCACCTCGATCTGCGCGCTCGGCTCCACAGGGGCCAGCATGGCAAGCAGGGGGTCGTGGGTTCGATTCCCATCGTCTCCACCAAGAACACGCAGGTCGGAGGAGCGTCGGCGGGGGTTCGGCGTCGGGCC
>CAZIVZ010000068.1:0-11109 GCA_964542495.1 uncultured Aquihabitans sp. | reverse complement strand
CCGCTGGATCTGACGACCTATCAGAAAGTCGCTGGGATGGGGATCACGTCGAACGTGGACGAGCGCGGCATCGCCGAGGTGGTGATGGACAACCCCCCGGTCAACGCCCTCACGGTGGCCGGGTGGTTCGACCTGGCCCACATCGTGCGGGCCCTGGGTGACGACCAGGCCGTGCGCGTGGTGGTGCTGCGCGCGGAGGGCCGGGGGTTCAACGCCGGGGTCGACATCAAGGAGATGCAGGCCACGGAGGGCCACCACGCCCTCATCGGCGCCAACCGGGGCTGCTACGAGGCCTTCGCCGCCATCTACGAGTGCAAGGTGCCGGTGGTGGCCGCCGTCAACGGGTTCTGCCTGGGCGGCGGCATCGGGCTGGTCGGCAACGCGGACATCATCGTGGCCGCCGACGATGCCACCTTCGGCCTCCCCGAGGTGGACCGGGGCGCGCTCGGCGCCGCCACCCACCTGAGTCGCCTCGTCCCCCAGCACAAGATGCGGGCCATGGTCTACACGTCGGCCACCGCGACGGCTGCCGAGCTCCACGCCTTCGGGTCGGTGCTGCGGGTGGTGCCCCAGGCCGAGCTGCGTGACGCGGCGATCGAGGTGGCTGAGTCGATCGCCGCCAAGTCGCCCACCGTCATCCGGGCCGCCAAGGAGTCCCTCAACGGGATCGACCTGTGGGACGTGAAGCGGTCGTACCGCTTCGAGCAGGGCTTCACCTTCGAGCTCAACCTCTCGGGTGTGGCCGACGAGCACCGAGACGCCTTCGTGGCCAAACGAGACACGGACGTGACCAAGTGACCACCGAGACCTACCCCGCACCGCGCCGCAAGCGCCTCACCGAAGACGAGGCCGTGGCCCGGCTGCGCCCGGGCATGACCATCGGCATCGGCGGGTGGGGGAGCCGGCGCAAGCCCATGTCGCTCATCCGGGCCATCCTGCGCAGCGACCTCACCGACCTCCACGTCGTCACCTACGGCGGACCCGAGGTGGGCATGCTCTGCGCCGCCGGCAAGGTGTCGCACCTCACGTTCGCCTTCGTCGCTCCCGACGTCGGCCCCGCCGCCGTGCTCGAGCCCCACTTCCGCGCCGCCCGCCAGAGCGGCGCCATCGGGTGCACCGAGCTCGACGAGGGCATGTTGCTCCTCGGCCTCCAGGCGGCGGCGTGGCGGGTGCCGTTCCTGCCCACCCGCGTGGGCCTCGGGTCCGACCTCCACCTGGTGAACCCCGGGCTGAAGACGGTCCGGTCGCCCTACCCCGGCCCCCACGGCGGCGAGGGCGAGGAGCTCGTGGCCCAGCCCGCCATCTTCCTCGACGCCGCGCTGGTCCACCTCAACGTGGCCGACGAGCGGGGCAACGCCGCCTACACCGGGCCCGATCTGTACTTCGACGACCTCATGCTCGAAGCGGCAGACCAGCGCTTCGTGTCCACCGAGCGCATCGTGGCGGTGGGGGAGCTGGCCGACGTCGCGGGCGACGTGGCCCGCCTGCGGGTGAGCCGCATGCACGTCGACGGGCTGGTGCTCGCCACCAACGGCGCCCACCCCACGTCGTGCGACCCGGACTACGAGCGCGACGAGCCGTTCCAGGCGGCGTACCTGGCCACGGCCAAGGATCGGGCCCTCTGGGATGCCTTCTGCGTCGAGTGGCTGTCGTTCACCAGCGAGGCCGACTACCAGGCCGCCCTCGCCGCCCGCCCCGCACCCTCGGAGGATGCTTCGTGAGCACCGACCTCGCCTCCCTCGTCCGCCGGGCCGACGTCTGCGCCGTGGCCGTGGCCGACTGCTTCCGCGGCGACGGCGAGATCCTCGCCAACCCGATCGGCACCATCGCCATGATCGGCGGCCGCCTGGCCCGGGCCACGTGGGAGCCGGACCTGATGATGACCGACGGCGAGGCCACCCTCATCGCCAACGACCAAGCTGTGCCGGCGCGCGCCGACCGCCAGGTGGAGACGTTCAACCCCTACCGCCGCATGTTCGACGTGGTGTGGAGCGGCCGGCGCCACGTGATGATGGGCGCCACGCAGGTGGACCAGTACGGCAACCAGAACATCGCGGGATTGGGCGGCACCGTCGACCGCCCGAAGACCCAGCTCCTCGGGTTCCGGGGCGCCCCGGGCAACACCATCAACGACACCACCTCCTACTTCGTGGCCGCCCAGAGCGCCCGGGTGTTCGTGCCCCACGTCGACGTGGTCACCGGCATCGGCTACGACCGCGCCGCCGCCCTGGGCCCCGAGGCCTCGCGCTTCCACGAGATCCGCCGGGTGGTGTCCAACCTCGGCGTCTACGACTTCGACACCCCCGACCACCGCATGCGGCTCCGGTCGCTGCACCCGGGCGTGTCGGTCGACGACGTGGTGGCCGCCACCGGCTTCGAGCTGGTGATCCCCGACGGCGTGCCGGTGTCGCGGCTGCCCACGCCCGACGAGCTGCGGCTGCTCGACGAGGTCATCGACCCCGCCGGCACCCGCTTCCGCGAGGTGCCCGACCCCGCCTGAGCAAGGCGGTCGGCTGGTCGGTCAGTCGCCGCACCGCATGGTGGTGTGGGTGCGGATGAGGTCGTCGCGGTCGATCTCGACGATCACGCACGGCACGTGATCCAATCGGAGGAGGATCTGCGCCTCGCCGTCCTCCACGGCCACCTCCCAGACCCGGGCGCCCTCCACCTCGAGGAGCTCGTCGTAGGGGTCCGTGCCCGACTCGCCCCAGGACCACACCGTGCGATCGCGCTGGGCCTGCTCCACGTCGGCCACCGTGAGGTTGCGGGCGTTGGCCTCGCGCTCGGCGCGCTCGCGCACCCGCTCGGCGGCCTGGGTCGCGCGCCGGGCCCCGACGGCGAGCCACAGGCCACCGGCCACGAAGGTGCCCACCAGCACGACCACCAGAACCCGTCCGACCACGCCCCACGGCCCCACCGGCTCCTCGTCTCGGATGGGCAGGCCGGTGGCGGGATCGGTCGGCGGCCGGAACCGGGTCCAGGCGCCGAGGGTGATCCACCACCAGAACAGCAAGGTGAGGGCACCGACGCCGAGCGTGCCGGCCGCCGATCCGAGCTTGCCGTCACCGATCGAGGTGCCCACCTGCCACGACACGCCCAGGGCGGTGAGCGTGAACAGCAGCGCGCCGACGCCGGCGAGCACCGCCCAACCGAATCGTCGCTGCACGCCGGGCAGGGTACCGCCGGGTCGCCGTCCCGGATCACCGCCCCGATCGACGTCCCCGCGGCCTGCGCCGCCGGCGCGTACGATCCGTGCGGTGGTCAGCGATCAGTACCGCATGCACCGGCTGCGGGCCGGCGACGAGTGGGTGCTCGGCACCCTGGCTCGGGGCAACGCCCGCTTCGGCGACGGCAAGGAGCAGGAGTGGCTCCCGCCGCTCGGCACCGAGGAGACGGCCCAGTTCGTGTCCGACCCCGACACCGTGTGCATCGTGGCCATCGACCTCGAGACCAACCACATCGCCGGCTTCGTCTACGGCGGGGTGCTGAAGCGCCGCCACACCAAGCTGCACCACATCTGCCTCTACGAGGTGGGCGTCGACATCGACCATCGCCGTCGTGGCGTGGGCACCCTGCTGCTCGCCGCCTTCGCCGCCGAGGCCCGTCGCATGGGCATCGACCGCGGCTTCGTGGTGGCCAACGCCGACGACGAAGCGGCCATGAAGCTGTACCAGGAGGCGGGCGCGGTGCGCAGCACCGGCAACGACGTCCTCCTCGGCCTCACCTTCTGAACGCGTGAACGCCTGACCTCCCGTCGCCGCCGAGGGATCGTCGGCCGTTGGCCGCCGGTCGGGTGCGGCTCGTACGCTGCCGCCCATGTCTGACGACCCATCAGAAACCGCCGGGCGCTCCGATCCGCTGCACACCCGCTTCTGCGACCTGGCCGGGTGCCGCCACCCGATCGTGCAGACCGGCATGGGGTGGGTGTCGGGCGCCAACCTCACCGCGGCCACCAGCGCGGCGGGCGGCTTCGGCATCCTGGCCGCCGTCACCATGACCCCCGACCAGCTGCGCGACGCGGTCCACGGCGTGAAGGAGCGGACCGACGCGCCCTTCGGGGTGAACTTCCGGGCCGACCAGCCCGACCTCACCGAGCGGCTTCGGTTCGTGACCGGCGAGGGCGTACGGCTCGTGTCGTTCGCCGGCGCGCCCACCAGGGACGCCATCGCCCAGGTGCACGACGCGGGTGGGGTGGTGGTGCCCACGGTCGGCGCCCGGCGCCACGCCGAGAAGATGCTCGAGTGGGGCGTCGACGGCGTGATCGCCCAGGGCGGCGAGGGCGGCGGCCACACCGGCACCGTGCCCACGTCGCTGCTGCTGCCGCAGGTGGTCGACGCCGTGGGCGCCGAGATCCCGGTGCTCGGCGCCGGCGGGTTCCACTCGGGCGCCGGCCTGGTGGCGGCGCTGGCCTACGGGGCCGACGGCATCGCCATGGGCACCCGCTTCCTGCTCACCGCCGAGAGCCGGGTGCCCGACGAGGTCAAGGCCCGCTACACCGCCGCCACCGTGTTCGACACCGTGGTCACCGAGGCGCTCGACGGCGCCCCGCAGCGCGTGATCCGCACCGAGACGGTCGACGGGCTCGAGAAGGCGCCCACCGCGTTGAAGCTCCCGGCGGCCCTGCGTCGAGCGCTGGCGTTCCGCAAGCAGACCGGCACTCCGCTCAAGGAGCTGGTGCAGGAGGGCCTGGCCATGCGCAAGAGCCAGGACCTCACGTGGAGCCAGCTGGCCATGGCCGCCAACGCCCCCATGCTCATCAAGGTTGCCCTGGTGGACGGCGACCCCTCGGTGGGCGTGCTCCCCACCGGCCAGGTCACCGGCGTGATCACCGAGCTGCCCCCCGTGGCCGACCTGATCGACCAGATCGTCACCGACGCCCGCGCCACCATCGCCCGCCTGGCCGGCTGAGGGGCCTGGCCGCACGGCGGCGACCCGAGCGCCGCGGTTCTGGGTGCGAAAGTGGCTCCCCACGGACCAGTTCGCTACCCAGAGTCCCGGTCGATGGTTCTGGGTGCGGAAGTGGCTCGTCATCGACCGGTTCGCTACCCGAAACGTGGGGATCGCCCGACCCGACGCCGGACTTTCGGGACCTGACGGGGCGTCAGATACGCTCGGCGGCCGTATGACGACGCCGGAGGGTGCGACGTGGACCTGACCTGGAGCTCCGAGGAGGACGCCTTCCGGGCCGACGTCCGGGCGTGGCTGGAGTCCGAGCTGCACAAGTGGCGGGACCGCCACGACGACCGGATCCTCTCGGGCGACACCGTGGAGGGCTTCGCCCAGCACCTCGACTGGGAGCGCACGCTGTTCGAGGGCGGCTACGCCGTGGTGTCGTGGCCCACCGAGCTCGGCGGGCGGGGGGCGAGCCGCTGGGAGTGGCTCATCTTCGAGGAGGAGTACTACCGGGCGGGCGCGCCGCCGCGCATCACCCAGAACGGCATCTTCCTGCTGGCGCCCACCGTGTTCGAGTTCGGCACCCCAGAGCAGCAGACCCACATCCTCCCGCGCATGGCCGGTGCGGAGGACCTCTGGTGCCAGGGGTGGAGCGAGCCGAACGCCGGATCAGACCTGGCGTCGCTCACCTGCAAGGCCACCCGCGACGACGAGCGCGGCGGCTGGGTGCTCGACGGCCAGAAGACCTGGACCACCCGCGGCGCCTTCTGCTCCCACCTCTTCGGTCTCTTCCGCACCGAGCCGGGCAGCGAGCGCCACAAGGGCCTCACCTACCTGCTCGTACCCCTGGACCTCCCCGGCACCACGGTACGCGGCTTCGGTCGCCTCGACGGGGACGAGGGCTTCGCCGAGGTGTTCTTCGACGGCACCTTCCTGGCCGATGACGCCATCCCCGGGGGTGTGGTGCTGGGCGACGTGGGCCAGGGCTGGTCGGTCGCCATGGCCACCACGTCGTCCGAGCGCGGCCTCACGCTGCGGGCGCCGGGCCGCTTCACCGCCACCGCCGATCGCCTCGTCGACCTCTACCGCACCCACGCCGAGGTGCCCGATGGGATCGATCCCGGCCTGCGCGACCGCGTGGTGCAGGCCTGGATGGAGGCCGAGGCGTACCGGCTCCAGACGTTGCAGACCGTGACCGACGACGCCGAGGGTCGTTCGGCCGGCGCCGCGTCGAGCTTCGTGAAGCTCTGGTGGTCCGAGCTGGACGTGAAGCTGCACGAGACGGCGCTCGACATCCTGGGCCCCGACGCCGAGCTCGACGGTGCGTGGACCAAGGGCTGGCAGTTCGCCCTGTCGGGCCCGATCTACGCCGGCACCAACGAGATCCAGCGCAACATCGCCGCCGAGCGCGTGCTCGGCCTGCCGAGGAAGTAGCCCGCCGTGCGCTTCGCCTTCACCGACGACCAACTCGCCTTTCGCGACGCCGTCCGGGACCTGCTCGCCAAGGAGTGCCCGCCCGAGGTGGTGCGCGCCGCCTGGCCCGACGAGACCGACGTGTTCGGCGCCCGCAAGGGCGAGGGCGCTCGAGCCGACGTGTCTCGCGTGGCCGCGGTCTGGTCGGCGCTGGTCGAGATGGGCGTGCTCGGCGTGGGCGTGTCGGAGAGCAGGGGCGGGCTCGGGATGACCGAGGTCGACTGGGTCCTGCTGGCCGAGGAGACCGGCTACGCCGCCCTGCCGCACCCGTTCGTGGAGACGGTGTGCGTGGTGGCGCCGCTCGTGGATGCCGCCGGCGACCCCCACGACGTGGTGGGGGAGCTGCTCGACGGCTCCCGACAGGCCGGCGCGGTGCCGCCGGGGAGCACCAACGTGGCGTGGGGCGACGCGGTCACCTATCTGGTGCTCCTCCAGCACCGCCACGGTGCCGGCACCGGCTGGGAGGCCCGGCGGGTGGAGCGTGGCCTGGCGGTGGGCGACACCAACCACCACCGCCGCACGCTCGTGGACACCGTCGATGCCGGCCGCCACGTGGTGCGCCTCGGGGCCTGGCAGGCCGGCGACGAGCTGGGCCGTCCCGACGACGCCGCCCGGGCGTTCGACCGCGGCGCGCTCGGCACCGCCGCGCAGCTGGTTGGCGTCGGCCGCCGCCTGCTGGACCTCACCGTGGACTACGTCGGCGAGCGCAAGCAGTTCGGTGTGCCGATCGGGTCGCAGCAGGCGGTGAAGCACCACCTGGCCGACGCGGCCATGAAGCTGCGGTTCGCGGCCCCGGCCGTCTACGCGGCGTCGTGGTCGCTGGCCACCGGGGCACCCACGGCCAGCCGGGACGTGTCGACGGCCAAGGCCCTGGCCTCCGACGCCGCCCGCTTCGTGGCCCGTCAGTCGCTCCAGTGCCACGGCGCGATCGGCTACACGGTGGAGTACGACCTCCACCTCTACCTCAAGCGGGCCGAGGCGCTGGCCCGCACCTGGGGCGACGCCGCCTGGCACCGCCGCCGCGTGGCCACCGCCCTCGGCATCTGACGCGATCCGTTCTGAAGCTGGTGTGGGTCAGAAATGACCCACCTGGGCTTCAGAACGGATGGGGGGCGGCTGGGGAGTGGATCTGACGGGGCGTTAGATTCGGCGGGTTCGCCAGCACCCCAGGAGCGCAGCCATGCCCGAGGCCTACATCGTCGATGCCATCCGCACCCCCGTGGGCCGACGGGGTGGCGGCCTCAGCCACGTGCACCCCGCCGACCTGGGCGCTGCCTCCATCAAGGCCCTGCTCGAGCGCACCGGGATCGACCCGGGCGCGGTCGACGACGTGATCTTCGGCAACGTCGACTCCGTGGGTGGCCAGGCCGGCGACATCGCCCGCACCTGCTGGCTGGTGGCCGGTGGGCCCGAGCACGTGCCCGGCACCACCGTCGACCGCCAGTGCGGCTCGGCCCAGCAGGCCGTGCACTTCGCCGCCCAGGCCGTGATGGCCGGGGTCAACGACCTCGTGGTGGCCGGCGGCGTCCAGCAGATGTCGCAGATCCCGATCAGCTCGGCCATGACCCTCGCGTCGGAGCTCGGCTTCCCCGACCCGTTCACCACGTCGCCCGGCTGGGTGGCCCGCTACGGGCCCGACGTGGTCAGCCAGTTCACCGGTGCCGAGCTCATCGCGAAGAAGTGGGACCTGTCGCGCGACGAGATGGAGGCGTTCGCGGTGGAGTCGCACACCCGGGCGCTCGCGGCCCAGGCCAGCGGCGCCTTCGACGGCGAGATCGCCCCGTTCGAGGGCGTCACCGCGGATGAGGGCCCGCGCGAGCCCAACTGGGACAAGATCCGGAGCCTCCAGACGCTCGTGCCCGACGGTCGCCTCACCGCCGCCTGCGCCAGCCAGATCAGCGACGCCTCGGCGTCGATCCTGATCGCCTCCGAGCAGGCGGTCGCCGACCACGGCCTCACCCCGCGGGCCCGCATCCACCACATGAGCGTGCGGGGCGACGATCCGATCTACATGCTCACCGCACCCATCCCGGCCACCCGCCACGCGCTGGAGAAGACGGGCCTGACCATGGCCGACATCGACGCCGTGGAGATCAACGAGGCCTTCGCGTCGGTGGTGCTGGCCTGGGCCAAGGAGCTCGAGCCCGACATGGCCACCGTCAACCCCAACGGCGGCGCCATCGCCCTCGGCCACCCGCTCGGGGCCACCGGCGCCCGGCTCATGACCACCCTGCTCAACCACCTCGAGCGCACCGGTGGCCGCTACGGCCTCCAGACCATGTGCGAGGGCGGCGGCCAGGCCAACGTCACCATCATCGAGCGCCTCGGCTGAGCCCCGGGTGAACCCCGTCGACCCGGCGGGGCTCAGGCCGTGGGCAGCGGGTCCGGCCCCGACACCAGGCAGTAGACGGCCGACGTGTCCTCGTCGAGCGCCCGCACCTCGGTGCGCAGCGTGCGGTCGGCGGGGACCTCGGTGCGAAGGTGGTCGATGAGCGTGCGGCACCCGTCGAGGGCGGCGGCCTCGGTGGGCGGGTCGCCGGCGTCGACGTTGCCGCTCGCCACGGCCCGGCTCACGTCGCCCTCGCAGACGGCGAAGGTGAGCTCGTCGTCGACGCACGTCCCGAGCTCCGGCGGCAGCAGTCGGTCCCGCCCGAGCTCGGCCAGGGCGCCGGTGAACGCCACCGAGGAGCCGTCGGGTGCCACCGCGGTCACCTGGCACACCATCCAGCGCTCGCCCGATCGCCACTCGTCGGGGCTGGGCGCGAAGTAGGTGCCGTCGAGGATCGTGGCCTGGAACGCCCCCGAGAACGGCGTGCCCGACAGGTCGATGTCGACGATCTCCTGGATCGCGTCGTTGGCCGGGCCGCTGCACGTGTTGGCGGTCTCGCCCATGGCCGCCTCGAACTCGGCGCCCCCGGCCTCGATCAGCTCCGGCGTGATGGCGTCGGCGGTGGCCGGCGGGATCTCGAACGACGCGATCACCTCGGCGCCGTGGAGCTCGCGGCACCGCACGCTCGGGCCGGTCTCGAAGGCGGCCCGGCGCTCGTCGGTCGACAGCACCGGGCGGCAGATGCCGACGGCCGGGCTGCCCGCGGCGCCGACGTCGGCCAGGGGGTCGGTGGTGGTGCTCTCGACGTCGATCGATGCCGGGCCGCCCACCGACGGATCGGTGGCGGCATCGTCGGCCGGGTCACCGCACCCGCCCAGCAGGAGGGCGGCGGCGGCCAGGCCGGCGACGAGGCGGGGAGCGAGGCGCCGGCGCGTCCGGCTCGGCGGAGAGGTGGCCACCGCGGGATCGTACGGGCACCGCAGCCCGGGTCGGGGCCACGAGAAGCCCTCGGCCACCTGACCTACGCTCGCGGCGTCCGACGTCCTCTGCCAGGCGGTGCCCATGTCCTCCACGCCTCCCATGCCGCCCTCGGGGGATCCCGACGACCTCTGGACCCAGCCCGGCTCCAGCTACGGCTCGCCGCAACCGCAGTACGGCCAACCCCAGTACGGCCAGCAGTTCGGGCAACCGCCCTACGGCGCTCCGGGCTACGGGCAGTCCCCGTACGGGGTCCAGATCGAGCACCCCCAGGGCACCACGATCCTGGTGATGGGCATCCTCGGCATCGTCTTCTGCCCGATCCTCGCCCCCGTGGCGTGGGTGATGGGCAACACCGCGCTCCGCGAGATCGACGCCGCCCCCGGGCGCTACAGCAACCGCGGCGTGGTCCAGGCCGGCCGGCTCTGCGGGCTGATCTACTCCATCCTCCTCGTGGTCATGGTCCTGGGGGCGTTCGTGCTGATCGCCCTCGCCGGGCTCAGCGCGTCGAACTGACCCCGGCGAGGTGGTGCAGCGCCACCGCGGCGGCGGTGGCCACGTTGAGCGAGTCGACCCCGGTGGCCATGGGGATGGCCACGCGGTGGTGCGCCGCCTCGAGCGCGGCGGCGCTGAGCCCGGCGCCTTCGGCGCCCACCACCACGGCCACCGGGCCGGGTCCGAGCGCACGGCGGTCCAACCGGCGCAGGTCGGTGTCGCCCGACGGGGTGAGCGCCACGGTGGTCACCCCGAGGGCGTGCAGGTCGAGCAGCCCCCGGGGCATCGCCGCGAGCAGGCCGGTGGGGACGGCGAGCACGTTGCCGAGCGAGACCCGCACGGACCGCCGGTAGAAGGGGTCGGCCGACGTGGGATCGAGCAGCACGGCGCGGCCACCGAACGCGGCGACGTTGCGGTAGAGCGCGCCCAGGTTCTCGTGGTCGTTGACCCCCTCGGCCACGAGGAGGAGCCCGCCGGACGGGACGAGCTCGGCCACCGGCGGGGGGGCGAGCCGCGCCACCGAGGCCAGCGCACCTCGGTGCAGGTCGAAGCCCACCACCTGGCGGAGCACCTCCTCGTCGGCCACTGCCACCGGAGCCGGGCAGCTCGCCAGGGCGGGGGCGAGGCGCTCGGCCATCCGGGGCAGGAGGGCCAGCGATCGAACGGGCCACCGGGGGAGCGCGAGCAGGCGCTCGATGGCCAGCAGGCCCTCCACCACGAAGTAGTCCCCCTGGCGCTCCACCCGGCGACGGGTGGCGGGATCGCCGAGCGCCACGAAGTCGGCCAGCAGCGGGTGCCCCGGATCGGTCACCTCCACCAGTTCGGCCACGGGACCAGCCTGCCCGGTGGCGCGGTCAGCGCGTGACGTAGGGGGCGAAGGAGTCCAGCGTGGCCAGGACCTCGTCGGCGCCGGCCGAGGGAAGGCGCAGCACGGTCTCGGT
>CAZIVZ010000067.1:0-11112 GCA_964542495.1 uncultured Aquihabitans sp. | reverse complement strand
TCGACGAGGTTCGCGACGCTCTGGCCCCGGCGTTCGCGGCAGGCCTCGTGGCCGAGGGGCCCGACGGCGTGGGCTTCACCCACCTCCTGGTGCGCGACGTGCTCGACGAGGAACTCGCGCCCGAGCGCCGCGCGGCAGCCCATGCCGCCGCGGCGCGGGCGTTCACGGCCCTCGACGAACGTGGAGACCCGATCCCGCCGGCGGTGGTCGCCCAGCACCTGCTGGACGCCGGCATCGAAGCCGATCCATCCCAGGTGGCGCGGTGGGCGGATGCCGCGGCCGATGCCGCCCGGCGCCTGACCGACCATCGGGAGGCCGCCCGTTGGTCCGAGGTGGCGGCGCGGCACTGGGGGCGCGCCGGAGACCTCGACGCCCAGGGCCGAGCGCTCGTCGACGCGATCGAGGCGCGGGCGATGGTCGGCGACGGTGCCGAGGCGGTTGCGCTCAGCGCCGAGCTCGCCGAGCTGGCTCGACGGATGGACTCGGCCGAGCTCCTCGCCCAGGCGGCGCTGGCGCGAGCCGAGGTGTTCGAGGCGTTCCAGGACGTGGAGGGTCCGCTGCTGCTGCGCGAGGCCCTCGACCACCCCGGCTCGGCCGAGGATCCAGGGCGCCGGGCCGACCTGCTGGCCGGCCTCGCCGCGCTGCTCGGCATGCCCTCGATCGACGGCGTGCGACGGGACCCGGTGGCGGCGCAGGCGGCCGTGGCCGAGCTCGAGGTGCTCGCAGCCACCGGTGATCCGCGGTGCCGGGCCCGTCTGGCCGAGGCCCGGTTGAACGTCGACAGCGGACCCCTGCACCACCTCGATCGCCGCCGGTGGCTCGCCGAGTACACGACCCTGCTGCCGGCGGGACGGGATGTTCCCCGCCGCTTGGTCCAGGTCTACTGGGCCACCAGCCTGGCCTTCGAGGCAGGGGACCTCCACGAGGTTGATCGCCTCCTGCGCGAGTGGGAGTCCTTGGCCGACCGGTGCGATTCGGCGTACTGGCGGTGGCGTGGCGCCATGGCCCGAGCCAGCCTGCTCTACGCCCAGGGCCGTCTCGACGCGGCGGAGGAGCTGGCCACCTCCGGCGGGGAGCTCGTGGCCTCGCTCCACCCGGTGATGGCGATGCGGGTGGTGACCGGTCTCGTCCTCAGCGTCCGCGTGGACCAGGGGCGGATGCAGGAGGTGGCCGGCCTCGGCCGGGTCAACCTGGGCGCGCTGTCGGTCGTGTTGCTCATCGACCGGGGCGAGCACGATGAAGCTCGCCGCCTGCTCGCGGAGATCGAGGCGGCGGCCGATGGGTCCTCGCCCGACGACCTGTACTGGCTCTGCACGCAGTCCCTGCTCGCCGTGGCCGCCGACGGCATCGGGGACGCCGAGCTGTGCCGCCGGGTGGCCGACGCCCTCGAGCCCTACATCGATCAGGTCGTGATGTGGGGCCGGTCCTACGTGTTCGGCATGCCCGTGAGCGAGGCGGTCGGCGTGGCCCGCCGAGGCGCCGGGGAGCTGGACGCTTCGGCCGCGGCGTTCCGGCACGCGATGGCCTGGGCCGATCGGGTGGGCGCGGTGGGGTTCGGAGCGCGAGCCCGGGTCGGCCTGGCGTCGGTGCTCCCGGGCGACGACCCGCGGCGCGTCCCGGTCGCCAGCGAGGGCCGGGCCACCGCCAGCCGCCTCGGGCTCGGTCGCGTCGTCGCCGAGGCCGATGCCCTGCTGTCCCCACCCGACCGGAGCGCGGAGCCCGGTCACCCGGCACCGGAAGGGAACCCGTCGGTCCGGGTGCGGGCGAGGGTGCGCACCCTCGGGCGTTTCGAGGTGGTGGGAGCAGGCGGGCACGAGCCAGCCCGGTGGACCTCGCGCAAGGCTCGCGATGCGCTGAAGGTGCTGATCTGTCGGCGTGGGCGGGCACTGCCCCGGGAGGAGCTCATCGACCTCCTGTGGCCCGACGTCGACCTGGCGGTGGGCCGGAGCCGTCTCTCGGTGGTGCTCTCGATGCTGCGGGCCGTGCTCGATCCCGACCGTCGCCTGGCCACCGATCCGCTCCGGGCCGACCGACAGTCCGTCGCGCTGGACCTCGACGTCGTGTCGGTGGACGTCGAGGAGTTCCTCGCCATGGCCCGCGACGGCCTGCGCGAGGGCGGCCTCGGTGCGCCGGACCCCACGGCGCTGGTGATGGCCGTGGCCCTGGGCGACGAAGGGGAGTTCTTGGCCGAGGACCCGTACGCCGACTGGGCCCGCCCGCTGCGCGCCACCGTCGGGCGGACGCGGCGCGACGTGCTGCGCGCCCTGGCCGGCCTGGCCGACGGGGCCGACGACCGGGAAGCCGCGGCTCGCTGGTGGACCCGGCTCGTGGAGGTGGATCCCGACGATCGGTCGGCGCGCCGGGCGCTCGCCGCGGTGCTCGCCACCCTCGGGCGAGACGGCGACCTGGCGGCCCTGGAAGCCGACGAGGTGGCTTGGGGCGGTCAGGGCGGCTGAGCGGTCCCCCTAGCATCGCCTCGTGACCGCGACCGACCCCAACTGGTACCAGCGAGCGATCTTCTACGAGGTGCTCGTCCGAGGCTTTCGAGATTCGAACGGCGACGGCACCGGCGACCTGCGGGGCATCACCGAGAAGCTCGACTACCTCGAGTGGCTCGGGGTCGACTGCCTCTGGCTGCTGCCGTTCTACCAATCGCCGCTCAAGGACGGCGGCTACGACATCTCCGACTTCTTCAGCGTGCTGCCCGACTACGGCACGGTGGGCGACGCCGCCGAGCTGATCGACGAGGCCCACCGCCGGGGCATCCGCGTGATCGCCGATCTCGTGATGAACCACACGAGCGACCAGCACCCGTGGTTCCAGGAGTCCCGGTCGTCTCGCGACAACCCCCGCCACGACTGGTACGTGTGGGGGGACGACCCCGACCGGTGGAGCGAGGCCCGGGTGATCTTCGTCGACACCGAGCCGTCCAACTGGACCTGGGACTCGGGGCGCGAGCAGTACTACTGGCACCGGTTCTTCCACCACCAGCCCGATCTCAACTTCGACAACCCCGACGTGGCCGACGCCATGATCGACGTGGTCCGGTACTGGCTGAACCTCGGCCTCGACGGGTTCCGCCTCGACGCAGTCCCGTACCTGTACGAGCGCGACGGCACCAACGGCGAGAACCTGCCCGAGACCCACACCTACCTGCGCCGCCTCCGCACGGTGGTCGACGAGGAGTTCCCCGGCCGGGTCCTGCTGGCGGAGGCCAACCAGTGGCCCACCGACGTCGTCGACTACTTCGGCCAGGGCGACGAGTGCCACATGTGCTTCAACTTCCCCCTAATGCCGCGCATGTTCATGGCCGCCCGGCAGGAGAGCTCCCGGCCCATCCGGGACATCCTCGCCCAGACCCCGGCCATCCCCGCCGGCACCCAGTGGGGGATCTTCCTGCGCAACCACGATGAGCTGACCCTGGAGATGGTCACCGACGAGGAGCGCGACTACATGTACGCCGAGTACGCCAAGGACCCGCGCATGAAGCGCAACGTGGGCATCTCACGGCGCCTCGCCCCGCTGCTCGAGAACGACCGTCGCCTGGCCGAGCTCTTCCACGGCCTGCTCTTCAGCCTCCCCGGCAGCCCGGTCATGTACTACGGCGACGAGATCGGGATGGGCGACAACATCTACCTCGGCGACCGCGACGGGGTCCGCACGCCCATGCAGTGGACACCGGACCGAAACGGCGGGTTCTCCACCGCCGACTTCGCCCAGCTCTACCTGCCGTCGCTGATGGACCCCGTCTACGGCTTCGCCGCCACCAACGTGGAGCAGCAGCTCCGCGACCCCGGCTCGTTCCTCCACTGGGTGCAGCGGATGGTGTCGGCCCGGCGGCAGCACCCGGTGTTCGCCATGGGCGACTTCGAGGTCCTCGACGTCCACAACGAGGCGGTGTTCGCCTACCTCCGACGCCAGGAGCGCACCGACAGCGCCGACGACATCGTGCTGTGCGTCAACAACCTGTCGAAGGTGGCCCAGCCGGTGGAGGTCGACCTCTCGGCCCTGGCCGGCAAGATCCCGGTCGAGCTGTTCGGTCGGGTCCCGTTTCCGGCCATCGGCGAGCTGCCCTACTTCGTCACCCTCCCGCCCTACGGCTTCTACTGGTTCTCCCTGGTCGACGAGCTGGGCGACGACCTGGACTGACCGTCGTCCGCGCGGTGGGGGCGCAGCCGGGATCCGCGCGCCTCCCGCTACGGTCGTGGCCGTGCAATACGCCGCCGTGCAGACCTGCTACCGCCACCCCGACCAGCCTGCAGGGGTCATCTGCCAGCGCTGCGATCGACCGATCTGTCCCCGCTGCATGCACCAGGCCTCGGTGGGGTTCCACTGCCCGGACTGCACCAAGGCCGGCAAGCAGAAGGTGTACCAGGGCATCGGTTCGCTCCAGGCCAAGCCGGTGCTCACCCAGGTGCTCATCGGCGTCAACGTGGCCGTCTTCCTGCTCGGCGTCGCGCTCAGCGGGGGTGGGGCCTTCGGCGGCGACAGCGGCGACCTTCACGTCGACTACGGCCTGATCGCGAAGTTCCACCAAGGGCCGTTCGTGATCCCGGGGTACGGCGTGGGCGAGGGCGAGTGGTACCGGATGATCACCTCGGGGTTCCTCCACTACGGCGTCCTCCACCTCCTCATGAACATGTACGCGCTGTGGATCCTCGGCGCGGCGGTGGAGCACCTCGGCGGCCGGGCGCGCTTCGGGCTGATCTACGCCACCGCCCTCGCCGGCGGTTCGCTCGGCGCGCTGGTACTGACCCCGGGCAGCCTCACGGCCGGGGCCTCGGGCGCGATCTTCGGGCTGATGGGGGCCCTGTTGCTGGCGCACCGCGCCCAGGGGATCCCGTTCCGGAACTCCCCGCTGCTGCCCATCTTGGTGATCAACGCCCTGTTCACCCTGGGGGTCCCGGGCATCTCCATCGGGGGTCACGGCGGTGGCTTCCTCGCCGGGGCGGCGGCAGGGTGGATCCTGCTCGACTACGGCAGCCGCCGGGACATCGAGAAGTGGGTGCCCTACACCCTCTGCGGTGCGCTCCTCGGCGCCTGCCTGGTCACCGGGGTGGTCTTCGCCACCGCCTGGACGCCGACCTGACCGGCTCCGTCGGCTCGAACCTCACGCGCGAAATCGACCGGAACGCGGCTCCCACACACCACATTCGGTCGGTGGGGCTCGGGGGTCAGGAGCGGCCGGACTCGATGAGGGCCTTGAGGACGCGCAGGTTGCGCTTCCAGATGCGGCGCATGACCACGCCGCCGGCGGCCCCGCCCACGGCGCCTCCCATCCACCAGGGGAACGTGAGGTGCTCCTCCCAGGTGAACCGGGTGCGGTCACGGCGGATGCGGGCCAGGGTGAACGTGCCCGAGCCGGTGACCAGGCCCTCGTGGCGCACGCCCATGGCCCGCCCCTCGCGCCACTCGGTGATCGCCATGCGGTCGGTGAGGGTGATGGGGCCGACCTTGGTGCGGCAGTCGAACCGGGTGCCCACGCCCGAGGTCTGCGGGGTCGTGAACGTGATGGCGACGGCGTCGGCCATCCAGTCGACGTGGCGCTCGATGTCTCGAACCTCGGCCCAGACCTGCTCGGGGGAGGCGTTGATCACCGTGGAGACTCGGATCCGGCCCATGGCGGGCGATGGTAGGAGCCTTGCCGACCCGTCGTGCCATGCTGATCGCCGGATGGGGACGCGATGACCAGGTTCATGACCGCGTCCGCCGTGGTGGCGGGCCTCGGGTCGCTGGTGGCGCTGGGGGTGGTGCTGGCCCGTCGCCGGCCGCGCCCGCAGCGACTGGCACCCGTCGACCTCGGCGCCTCGGTGGCGGCCCTGGGCGCGGTGCTGCTGGTGGCGCTGGCCGCGGTGTGGGCGTGGGGCGTCGACTCCCGGCCCTTCAGCGCCCTCCACCTCGCCTACCTCGGCTTGGTGGTGTCGGTCCCGATCCTCGGCGTGGGGCTGGGGGTCACCGTGGCCCGCCGGCGGGCGCAGCCGGTGCTGGGCCTCGTCGCCGTGGCCCTGCTGGTTCCCGTGCCGGTGGGTTGGTACGCCACCCACTGGGCTCCGTACGCGCTGCGGATCGATCGGGCCGAGGTCTCGCTGCCCGAAGCCAGAGTGGGGCGCGATCCGGTGCGCATCGGTGTCCTGGCCGACCTCCAGACCAACCGGATCGGGTCGTACGAGCGGCGGGTGGTGCGCACGCTCCTCGCCCTGCGTCCGGACGTCATCGTGATCCCCGGTGATCTGTTCCAGGGCGATGACCGCCAGTTCGAGGCCGCCGTGCCCGCGTTCCGGTCCCTGCTGGGAACGCTGGAGGCGCCGGCCGGCGTCTACATCGTGCAGGGCGACTCCGAGACCGCCGGTCGCATGGAGCGCCTGGTGGAGGGCACCGGGATCCGCGTCCTCACCGACGAGGCCGTCTCGCTGCGGTTCGGCGACCGTCGCCTGCTGCTCGGGGGCAACAAGCTGCGGTGGGCGCCGCTGGAGGCCGTGGCGTTGCGGAACGAGCTCATGGCCGCGCCCCCGGGCACGGTGCGGATCTTGGTGGCGCACCGTCCCGAGGTGGTGCTCGGCCTGCCCGAGCGCTCGGGGATCGACCTGGTGATCGCCGGCCACACCCACGGCGGCCAGGTGGCGCTGCCCCTGCTGGGGCCGCTGGTGAAGTTCTCGCCCGTGTCCCGCTCGGTGGCCGGCGGCGGGCTCCACGAGGTGGACGGCAACGCCATCTTCGTGTCCACGGGCGCCGGCCTGGTGCGCCAGCAGGCCCCCCAGATCCGGTTCCTCACCCGCCCCTCGGTGGGCCTGGTCACCCTGCGCTGATCCGGGTCGGCCGGGCGGGGTCGGTCACCAGGCCACGTCGCGCACGTCCACCGGTGACAGCGTCCGCGGCTCGGCCGACGTGGTGAGCTCCACGGTGCCGTCACCGAACGAGCGGATGAGGTGGCCGGTCGCCGTCGACCGGCTCTGCGCCAACACCACCTGCAGGATGGCCTCGTCGAGGGACGGGAGCCGAGTGCCGGCGATCGGGTCGTAGGCCTCGATGCGGGCGGTCCCGCCCGGAACCATGTCCCGGGTGTGCTGGCGCACCACGAGCAGGTTCCCCTCCGCGTCGAACGCGGGGAGGGTGGGGGTGCCGTCGTCGTCGGCCTCGGTGATCGTGGCGGCGGCGTTCACCACGTCCTCGGCGCCGTCGAAGGTGACCAGCACGATGCGCCCTGCGTCGAGCGACCCGTCGTAGCGCTCGAGCGCCAGCATGGTGCCGTCGGGCGACCAGGCGGGGTGGGCCAGGGCCACGAAGGGGACGTTGTCGGCGATGGGGTACCGGGACTCCTCCCCGGAAGCGAGGTCGACCACCTTGATGCCGCGCTGGTCGACCACCACGAGGCGGGTGCCGTCTGGGCTGACCGCCGGGTCGGTGCCGTAGGTGACCCGCTGGGGCTCGCCGCCCTCGATCGGCACCCGGAAGATCTCGCCCACCGCGGGCTCGCAACAGGTCTCGAAGTACACGGTCTGCCCATCGGGGGTGACCGAGAACCTGCCGAGGTAGCGGCCCATGCCGGCCGGCTCCCCCTCGGGCACCGCCGCGTCGGGATCGTCGAACGTGTCGAGCACCCGGGTGGTCTCGCCGGTGAGGGCGTCCACCACCACCAGGCGGTGGGAGGCGTCGTGGGCCACGAAGACGGCGGACCCGGCCGTCGGCGTCGTGGTGGCGGTCGTGCTCGATGGGGTCGGCTCGGTGGTCGACGTCGGCGTGGGCGGGGGGCCGGTGCGCACGTCGTCGCCTCCGTCGTGGTCGGCCCGGGTGGCGGCGAAGGCCCCTATCCCGATCACGAGCAGGGCCACGGCGGCCACGGCCAGCCAGGCTCGCCGCCGCCCGACCCGGCGGCCTCGTCGGTCCTGCCCGGTGGCCCGCTGCCGGGCATCCTCCGCGGTCACGGGTTCCGCCTGGTCCGCCCAGCGGCGGAGCTGGTCTCCGAGATCAGGCATCGTTGCTCACCTCCAGGGCGCGGCGCAGGTGGGCGAGGCCCCGTTCGACGTGGTTCTGCACGGTGGAGGGCGACAGGCCCAGCAGCTCGGCCACCTCGCGGTGGGTCCACTGGAAGCCGTGGCACAGGACCACGGCGACCCGCTGCTGCTCGCTCAGGGCCAGGAGCGCCGGCTCGAGGTTCGGCTCGATCCACGGCGTCGCGCCATCGGCGGCGATCGGCTCGACCGGCAGCGCCCGGACCGGGCGTCGACCTTCGCGGGCCTTGGTCTGACCGACCCGGTAGAGGTACCCCGCCGGGTTCCCCATGGTCACCACCCGATCCCAGTTGGCCCACGCCCAGCCGAGCGCATCGGCCGTGGCATCGCGACCGACCTGTGGGCCGTACGCCGCCACCAGGGCGCGGCGCAGGCGCGGCTCGACCTCCCGCACGAAGCGGTCGAAGGCCACCTCCTGCTCCCGGCCGGGCGTGGTCGTCCTCACCTCCATGGAGAGGTCGAACCGGCGACCCTGCACCACACGGTCGTCCGAAGCCCCTGGACCCCTCGCCCCCTCGCGTCGATCAGCGCCGGCGCCGGTAGACGCTGACGTGGGCGGCCGCGTCGTCGGACCACGGGGTGCCGGCCCAGTCGGCGGTGCGGCGGTGCAGGACGAGACCGGCCGCCTCAGCCATGGCGTCGAGCTGGTCGGGGGTGGACCACCGCACGTGCCAGGGGCGCAGGCGGATGCCGGACTCGGTGATGTCGACGAACTGACCGAGCACCTCCTGGCGGGTCGGGTCCGAGCGGCTGACGCTCAGGACCACCCGGTCGGCGGTGATCTCCCGCACGCCCACGCCGTCGTTGGCCTCGTGGTCGGGATCGGGGACGAACGCCTCCACCACCACCGAGCCACCGGGGGCGAGGAGGGCGGTGGCGTTGGCCAGGCAGCGCTGCTGGTCGCCGTCGCCCACCAGGTTGAACAGCGTGTTGTAGGCCACGAACACCACCGCGAAGGTGGCGTCTCCCACCGGTGGGTCCGCCATGTCGCCCAGCACGGCGTGGACCGTCTGACCACCGGGCTTGGCCGCCAGGCGAGCGAGCATGGCGGGGGAGCTGTCGACGCCGGTGACGGCGAGGCCGCGCTCGGCGAGGGGGATGGCCAGCCGGCCGGTGCCCACGCCGAGCTCCAGCACCGCGCCGCCGCGGGCCAGGTCGGCGATGGCGTCGACGCACGCCGGGGTGTCGTCGTGGAACGCGTACCAGTGGTCGTAGACGTCGGCGAAGCGCTCGCCGTAGGTCGCTGCGTCGTAGCCCTCCACCGGTGCAGTCTCGCGCCCGCCCCGCGTGGCCAGGGCCGGGGTGGCGAGCGGGGTCGAGCCGTACCCTGGTGGCCGTGCCCGACGCCTACCTCGACCACGCGGCCTCCACGCCGCTGCGGCCCGAGGTCGTCGCGGCCATGTCGGCGCTCCGCGAGGAGGTGCTCGGCAACCCGTCGGGATCGCACCGCTGGGCCCGGCGGGCCCGTCGCCTGCTCGACGACGCACGCGACGTGGTGGCCGACGCGGTTGGCGCCCGCCCCGGCGAGGTGGTCTTCACCTCGGGTGGCACCGAGGCCGACAACCTCGCCGTGGCGGGGGTGCTCGACGCCGCCGGCGGCTCGGTGCTGTGCTCGGCGGTGGAGCACCCCGCGGTGGCCCGCCCGGCGGCGGCGCGCGGCGGGGCCACGGTGGGGGTGGACACCGAGGGGTGCCTCGACCTCGCCGCCCTCGAGTCGGCCCTGCGCCTCGACCCCACGGTCTGGCTGGTGTCGGTGATGGCCGTCAACAACGAGGTGGGCACCCGCCAGCCGGTGGCCGAGGTGGCGGCGCTGGTGGCGGCGCTGGCGTCGGGCGCGGTGGTGCACACCGATGCCGTGGCGGCCGCGGCGTGGACCCACCTGCCCGACGCCGTCGGTGCCGCCCACCTGGTCTCGCTGAGCGCCCACAAGGTGGGCGGACCGCCGGGCACCGGTGCCCTGGTGGTGCGCGACGGCACGCCGCTGGCCCCCGTGCTGCGCGGGGGCGGCCAGGAGCGTGAGCGCCGGTCCGGCACACCCGACGTGGTCGGTGCGGTGGGGTTCGCCGCCGCGCTGGCCGCCACGGTGGCGGATCTGGACCGCACGGTGGAGCGGGTGGAGGGCCTGCGTCGACGCCTCGTGGCCGGGATCCTCGCCTCCGTGCCGGGCGCCGTGGTGCTCGGGCCGCCGGACCCCTCGGATCGCACGCCCGGCACCGTCCTCGGCTGCTTCGAGGGGGCCGACCGCGAGGCGCTCGTGTTCCTGCTCGACGAGGCCGGGATCGGGGCGTCGTGGGGGTCGAGCTGCGCCAGCGGGGCCGCCGAGCCCTCGCCGGTGCTCGCCGCCATGGGCGTCGCGCCGGAGGTGGCGTCGGGGGCGCTGCGGCTGTCGCTCGGGTGGTGCAGCACCGGGGCCGACGTCGACGCCGTGCTCGGCGCGCTCCCCGGCGTCGTCGCCCGGGCCCGAGGCGTGGTGGCGCCGGCGGGGGTGAGCGGGTCGTGAAGGTCCTGGTGATGATGTCGGGCGGGGTCGATTCGTCGGTTGCGGCCGCCCTGCTCGCCGAGCAGGGCCACCAGGTGGTGGGTGTCACCCTCAAGCTCTGGGGTGGCGAGAGCGACTCGGGGTGCTGTTCGGTCAGCGACGTCGACGACGCCCGCCGCGTGGCCGACCACCTGGGCATCGACCACCACACGTTCAACTTCGGCGACGCCTTCACCGAGCACGTCGTGGCCCCGTACGCGGCCGACCACGCCGCCGGCCGCACCCCGAACCCGTGCATCGAGTGCAACCGCCACATCAAGTTCGCCGCCGTCGACGAGCGGGCCCGGATCCTGGGCTTCGACGCGGTGGCCACCGGGCACCACGCCCAGGTGGCCGTGCTACCCGACGGGACCCGGCGCGTGGCCCGTGGGGCCGATCCCGCCAAGGACCAGAGCTACGTGCTCCACATGCTCGACCAGGACCGCCTGGCCCGGACCCTGCTGCCCATCGGCGGCCTGCACAAGGACGAGGTGCGCCGGCGCGCCGCGGCGGCCGGCCTTCGCACCGCGGCCAAGCCCGACGTCATCTTCAAGTCACTGGAGATTTTCGGCGCACGCCCGGAGG
>CAZIVZ010000066.1:0-11126 GCA_964542495.1 uncultured Aquihabitans sp. | reverse complement strand
CGGTTCACGATGGTGGGCATCAGGGCGTCTCGTTCTGGATGGTGACCCAGTCTCGGGCCTCGAGGTACGGGCGGAAGGCGGTGGCGATGGCGGCGATGTCGTCGGGGCGCTTGGGGCGCTGGAGCTCGTAGAGGTGCGGGAACTCGATCCAGCCGGTGACCAGCTCCCAGAGCCGCAGAGCGGCGTCACCCGTTGGCGGGTCGATGACCACCGGACCGAACAGCGCGTGGTCACCCTCGAACACCAGGGTGGGCACCCCCCACCCGCCGAGCCGGAGCACCCGATCGTGGTCGGCGCGCACCTCGGCTCCGGTGGTGGGGTCGTCGATCGCCTCGCGCGCCCAGGTCGGTTCGAGGCCCATCTCGTCGAGCAGGGCCTCGGCCACCTCCGGGCGGTGCGGCTTGCGCCCGTCGACGTGCAGGGCGGTTCCGGCCCGCAGGTACCACTGGTCGAGCAGGTCGGGGTCCTTGCGCCGGAGCAGGGCGCCGATGCGCATCATCGACCAGCCGTAGGACCACCCTCGCTCCCACGGGTGCTTCTTGCCCTCGACCCGGTTCACCTCCTCGAGGCTGAAGAACCGCCAGGTGACCGCAACGCCCGCGAGGTCGCGGACCTCACGCATCCAGAGCGACGTCTGGTAGGCGTACGGGCACATCACGTCGAAGTGGAAGTCGACCGCAGCGGGGGTGGCCATCGAGCCACGGTACCGGCCCACCGCACACCGTCACGTGCCACCCGGTGGGCCCCGACGACGGTCGCGAGCCGCGGTGGCGGCGTGACTCTCGTCATGTCGTGCAGCGCGACGGCGAGGGCTGCAGTACGTTTGCAGGGCAAATCTGGTCGACCGATGCGGGCAGGTCGAGGGGGCCGGGCCCGACCGGTGTAGCGGGAGCGGGAGGCCGTGGACGAACTTGTCCGATCGCCGAAGGCCGCGGAAGCGCTGAGCCTTCTCTTCACCGACATCGAGCGCTCCTCGACGCTGTGGGATCGCGATCCGCCGGCCATGAGGATCGCACTGCAGTTGCACGACCAGGTCGTCCGCGAGGTGGCCGCCCGCCACGGGGGCCAGGTGTTCTTCAACGGTGGCGACGGCTTCGGGATCGCGTTCGAGTCCCCTCGCGCCGCGGTGGCGGCGGCTCGGGACGCGCAGCTGGCGCTGGCCGCCTCGGCGTGGCCGCAGACGACGCCGCTCGCCGTGCGCATGGGTGTGCACACCGGCCAGGTGGAACAGCGCGACGGCAACGTCTTCGGATCGACCGTGAACCGGGCGGCCCGCGTGACAGAGGCCGGCCACGGCGGCCAGGTGCTCCTGTCGGGGGTCACGGCGGCGCTCGTGCATCCCGAGTTCGAGCTGGTCGATCAGGGGAGCTTCGAGCTCCGGGGTCTCCAGGAGCCCGAACGGCTCTGGTGGCTGCCCGTCCCCTGCGCCCATGCGGGCCCGTTCCCCACGCCGCGCACCGTCCGCACCGGGCAGTCCGCCCAACCGCCTCTGCCGACGCGGATGCGGTTCGACAACGACGTCTCCTTCGTCGGCCGCGGCCACCACGTGGAGCACGTCGTGCTGGCAGCGCACGAGGCCCGCACTGGCGGATCTCCGGTGATCCTGATCGACGGGGAGCCGGGGGTGGGCAAGTCACGCCTCGTCGCCGAGGTGGGGGCCCGCCTCCACGCCGACGGTGCCACGGTGCTCTACGGACGGTGCGATCCCCACGGCGCCTCGCCGTTCCAACCCTTCGCCGAAGCCCTCTCCGCACTGGCCCAGAGCCTCGACCGACCCGCGACGCGGGCCGTGTTCGCGCCCGGCGGCGGTGAGCTGGCCGGTCTCATCCCACGGCTCGGGCAGTTGTTGCCGGGGATCACCGAGCCGTTCGGCACCGACTCCGGGGACCACCGCCACCGCATGTTCAACGCCATCGGCGACACCCTCGCCGCCCTCACGGGCCTGACCACCGAAGTGGTCCTCGTGATCGACGACGTCCACTGGGGCGATGTCTCCACGCTCGCCCTGCTCGAGCACCTCGCGACCGCCGTCGCTCCCCCGCACGTGGCCGTGATCGTGACCTACCGATCCACCGACGTGGCGCGCGACACCCCTGCGGAGCAGGCCCTGAGCGCCTTGCGACGCCGCAACGGCGCCACCGTGATCGATCTCGACGGGCTCACCCTCGACGAGGTTCGGTCCTACCTCATCGAGGTCGACGGTGACCTCGTCGACCTCGACGACATCGTGGCCGACCTCCACGCGCGCACCGAGGGCAACCCGTTCTTCCTCCGGGAGCTGATCCGCCACCTCCAGGACAACCCGCCTGACCAGCTTCGCGGCCCCGGTCGGGGCGCCGTCCTGCACCGGGTCGGAGCGCCGCAGGGAGTCCGGGAGCTGGTGCGCGAGCGGCTGCGCTCCCTCCCGCCGGACGCGGTGGACGTCCTCTCCGCCGCATCCATCCTCGGCCAGGAGTTCGACGTTCGCGCCGCGGCGCGGTGCGTCGCCGTCGATGCCCCCACCGCGCTCGTCCGGCTCGAGCCGGCCGTGTCGTCCGGTCTGGTCAACGAGCTCGGCCGGGGGCGGTTCGCCTTCGTTCACCTGCTCGTGCGCACGAGCATCTACGACGACCTCCCGGCCGCGCGAAGGATCGCCGGGCACCTCGCGGCGGCCTCGGCCCTCGAGGCGCTCGGAGGTGAGGAGCGGCACTGGTCCGAGCTCGCCTACCACTGGGGCCAGGTGGCGGTTGCGGGCTACGTCGCCGAGGCGGTGTCCAGCGCCCTCTGCGCTGCGGAGCGATCCATCGCCGTCGCCGCCCACGATGCCGCGGTCGAGTACCTCAGGCTGGCGATCAGCCACCTCGGCGATGCTCCGGAACCGCACCCAGTGGATCGGATCGAGGTCCAGCTGCGCCTGGCCGAGGCCCTGAACCTGGCGGGGCACCTCGACGAGGCCGAGCCGGTGTTCCTCGAGTCGGCCGACCTGGCCCGGCAGGCGGGTCAGACCGACGCGTTCGGGCGGGCGGCGCTCGGGCTCGGGGGCGACCTGCCATCCACCCCGCCGGTGAACCTCCGAGCGATCACGCTGGTCGAGCGAGCGCTGGAGCTGCACGACCGCCCCAGCCCCACCCGGGCGCTGCTCCTGTGCCGCCTCGCCGAGCGCCGCCACCGTGCCGAGTCGGCGGCCGGCCGACAGGCCCTGGTGGACGAGGCCCTCGACGTGGCCCGGACCACCGGCGACGACGCGCTCCTCGCCCGGGTGATGCTCTCGCGCGTGCGCGCCCTGCACGGACCCGGGGCCATCGAGGAGATGATCGAGACCAGCACGGAGGTGGACCGGATCGCCGGCCTGGTCTGCGACGACGCCCTCGCCGTGCGCGCCGCCCAGGTTCGGATGAACGCCTGCTTCGTGCTGGGCGACCTGAGCGGCGCGGTCCAGGCCGCCGGAATCGCCTCGATGCTCGCGGCCCGCCTCCGCCAACCCGAGTTCCAGCGGATCCCACTGATGTGGGAGGCGTTTCGCGCCATGTACGAGGGTCGCTTCGACGCCGGCCGGGCCATCTGCGCCGAGCTGCGCGCCCTGCTCACCGTCGGGTGCCACAGCCAGACGGCGGAGCTCGTGGGTGCCCTGCTGTCGCCGCAGTTCGTGTTCCAGGGGAAGTCCGAGGCGGCGTACCAGATCTCCAAGGACTTCGACTTCTCGTATCGGGACGCCCTCCTGGCCTCCTACTCGGCCGAGTCCGGGGCCCTCGACCGGGCGCGCCACCACCTCGACCGACTCGGATCGGTCGCCCACATCGACTCCGACGCGAACTGGAGCTGGTGGCAGGGCATGACCGCCGCCGCCAACGCCGCCGCGATCTGCGGCGACCTCCCCCTGCTCACCGAGGTCCGCGGCGCCATCGCCCCCTGGTCCCACCAGCACGCCACCGCCGGCCTGGTCACCTACCTCGGGAGCGGCCACCACCACTTGGGCGTGGTGGAGGCGGCCCTCGGCAACCTCGACGCCGGTGTCGACGAGCTCCGCCAGGCCGTCGCCGCCCACGAGTCGATCGGTGCCCGCCCCTACGTGGCGCTCAGCCAGGTCGAGCTGGCGCGGGCCCTCGAACGGCGGGGGCGACCCGGCGACACCGCGTCGGCCGCCACCCTGCGGTCGTCAGCGCTGGCTGCCGCCGACCAACTCGGCCTGGCCACCGTGGCCGCCCGCGCCTGAGCGGGCCGCCCAGTCGGTCACGCGTTGGTGACGTCGAGGTGGGCCACGATCGAGGGGAAGACGTCCGCAGCCGCGGCGCGGCCGATCATGGCGTCGAGGTGCGAGTAGCCGGGGAGCTCGAGGTAGGTCGCCGTGCCCGTGCCGTGCAACCAGTTGATCCACGCCACGGTGGCCTTGGTGCCGATCGGTCGCAGGATCGGGTTCCGCGCGCCGTGGAGGAAGAGGATCGGCATGGACAGCCGCTCGACGTGCGGGAGGTAGACGTCGTATCCGGCCCCGCTGACCGCGCGGCGTCGGCGGTTGACGAGGCCGAGGTGACGGAGCCCGGCGAGGTTGGCCACCCCGAAGGCCTCGTCGAGCATCTCGTGGGTGAGCTCGTCCAGCTGGGAGTGGGCGTGCGTGAGGCCGTAGGTCGCGTTGAGCCAGCGACACACCGGCCGGCCACAACGCTCCCCTCGCGGCGGTGGCACCGCCGAGAACAGCAGGTCCAGGGCTCGGCCGGGGATGGTGGGCCGCCCGTCGCCGTCGAGACCCCGGAGCCGGAGCCACTCCAGCCCCTCGCCGACGCGCAGCGCGTTCCTCACCCGGTAGTGCCGGCCCGGGTGCGGGTGGACGGTGAACTGCGAGCACACCGCCGAGCGCACCCCGTCGAGCCCGGACAGCAGGGCCATGAGGACCGTGACCGACCCGACGCAGTGCCCGACCACCTGCACCGATCCCGCTCCGGCCACGCGCCGGACCTCGGCCACCGCGGCGGGCCAGTCCTCCTGGGCCACCTCGTCCATGGTGGACGAGGTTCGGCACGACGGGAGGGCGGTGCTGGCCCGATGGTCGAACAGCCACACGTCGTAGCCCGACTCCACGAGGTACTCGGTGAGCGTGGTGTCCACCGTGGGGGTGGCGAACGAGCTCGCGGCCATCCCGAACCCCGGCGCCAGCAGGACCGGACCCTTCACGCCACCCTGGTAGCGCGTGAGCATCAGGTTGGCGTCAGGGCCCGGGCCCCCGTCGCACCACTCGCCGGCGCGGTTGCGCCACCGGCGCTCGCCCGCTGGCGCCCGCAACGGCCGCAGGCCAGCCTCCGGCTCGGGACCGAGGCGGCCCACCAGATCGAGCGCGGCCACCTGAGTGCGGACCGAACGACCCGCGTACGTCCGCCCGAAGCGGACCCGGGCCCGCACGCTCCGGAGCCACGGCGTCCCGCGGGCCACCGTCATGGACCTCAGGGCCGCCCAGAACGAGCGCGGCCCGATCGAGACGATCCCGAGCGAGGGGGGCCCGGGCCCGGTGACCGTCACGTACAGCGTGGAGGTGCCGGACCAGGCTCGCCACGCCGGCGCAGCACGGAGGACCTTGAACCCCTCGAAGGCGTAGCGGGTCCCGTCGGCCGCCTCCAGCCGCAGTTCGTAGCGCATGTGCATGGTCTCCACCTGGGTGGGGTCGGGGACCATCAGGCGGTAGGTGCCCTCGACCACGCGCAGCGGCTCGTCCGAGAGCGCCGGCGCGTACACCTCACCGGTGAGCCGGCACGGCGTCGCCGGATCGACGGCGGTGAGGTCGAGGTCGGGCACCGTGATGGTGAGGTCGAAGCGCAGCAGCGAGCCGGATCGACGGCCGATGCGGCGGCCCTTCGCGAAGGTCTCGGCGCCCTCGGCGATCCAGCCCGTCATCTCCTCGCGGAAGGTGAGCCCCGGTCCCGAGCGCGCGGGCGTGGTCGAGACCGGCGACGACGTCGCCAGCGACTTCGATCGACCCATGGGTCCACCCCCTCCCGCCCCACCCGCGGGGGACCCGCTCCCCCGGCCGGGAATGGTAGACGCCGCGTGAACGCTGGTCACGTGGCGGCGCCCCCGACGGGAGGTGCCCCGTCAGCCGGTGAAGGTGGGCATCGCCTCGGTGGGGGTGGCCGCCGGGGCCTCGAACTGGACCAACGACTCGCAGGACGGCCGGTTGGACATGCCCGCTCCGCCCAGGGGTCGACCGGTGTCCGACCCCACGACGTCGACGGTGAGCCCGGCGTTCGGGTCGCCCTCGGGGAGGGCCAGCCAGATCAGCTGGGGGACCCCGAGGTAGGAGAACGGGACCTCGACGTTGCGGCGGACGACCGTCCCGTCGAGCACCAGGTCGACCTCGATCGGCCCGCCACGGTTCAGGATCTGGACCCCGATCTGCGACACCGGCACCGGCGCCCCGACGCCCGGGCCACCCGAGGCCGGGCATCCGTAGGTCAGGCTGATCATGAGGTCCGGGGGATCGATCGGCGCGGTGGTCGTGGGCGCCGTGGACGAGGTGGTCGTGGACGAGGTGGTCGTGGACGAGCTCGGCGGAACCTGGGCCACCGCCCCGCCGGCGACCGACGTCGTCCCCACGAGCGCCAGCGCGCCCACCGCCATCCATCGCCGCAGACGCAGGTCCATGGCCACGTTCTACCCTCCGAGACCTTCGGGTGACGCGGTGATCAGATCCGTGGCGGTGCGGGAATCCTGGCGAGCGGCGAGTGGACCGTGCCGAAGCGGCCGTCGTCGACGTTCCACGAGGATCGGGCCTCGTCGACCTCGACCGGCGTGCGGGCCACGAAGTTCCACCACATGAAGAGGCGGTCACCCATCGGGGTGCCGCCGAGGAGCATCACCGTGGCCGGGCCGTCGGACCGCAACCCGAGCTCGTCTCGCTCCGTGCCGAGGTACGCGAGGTGACCGGGGGCGACGCGCGTGCCGTCGATGGTGACGGTCCCGTCGAGCACGATGAGCGCGTGCTCGTGGTGCGGCCGCACGGGAACGGTGGTGGCGCCGCCGTGCAGCACCAGCTCGACGCCGAGGTGGTCGGTGTCTCGACGGGCGGGCGACGTGACGCCGTCGAGCTCGCCCACCAGCACGGTGGCCGAGCCGTGCGCAAGCTCGACGCGGGGCAGCTCGGCGTGGTGCTCGAACGCCGCCGGGCCGTTTCGGGTCTGGTCGGGCTGGGCCACCCAGAGCTGGATGCCGCCGAGGGCCCCGGCGTGGATGCCGGTGGACTGCTCGGCGTGGGAGACCCCGTGGCCGGCGGTCATGAGGTTGAGCTGGCCGGCCCGGATGAGCTGCTCGGACCCGAGGCTGTCGCGGTGCAGGAGCTCCCCCGCGGTCAGCCAGGTGACGGTCTGGAGCCCCATGTGGGGGTGCGGCCCGATGTCGGCGCCGACCTCGTCGGTGGCGGCCATCGGCCCCATGTGGTCGGCGAAGCACCACGCCCCGACGGTGCGACGGGCACGACGGGGAAGGGCGCGCCGCACCAGCATCTCCCCCACCTGCGCCCGGTGGCTCTCGGTGATCTCGAGCATCGAAGCAAGGCTACGGACGGATCTGGCGGACAGAGCCTTCCGTACCCCACGAGCGATCGGCGGTGAGCACCTCGTGCCCGAGCCGGTTACCGACGGCCAGGCAGAGCCGGTCACCGAGCGAGAGCCCCTCGCCCGACCGCCACCGGCTGGCGGCCCACTCGGCGTCGTCGACGGTCACCGGTTCGACCTGCAGGCCGTGGCTGAGCAGCAGCGCTCGAGCGAGGCTCCAGTCCCGGCCGTGGGCCAGGACCTTCTGGGCCACCTCCGACCAGTTGGCGGCTCCCGCCAACGCGCCGGCCTCGAGCGCCTCCTCGACCACCTCGGCCCCATCCTCGCCCTGGAGGAAGGCCAGGATGGCCGACGCATCGAGCACCGTCACGGTCGATCCTCCTCCGCCGAGGTCGCGCGACGCTCGGCCAGCAGCTCGTCGACCAGGTCCAGGCCGGCGAGGTCGGCTCGCACCCTGGCCGTCAGCTGCTCGCGGGTGAGCAGCACCACCCCGGCATCGGTCTCAACCAGCACGAGGGGCCGCCCCTCCCCCAGTCCCGCCCGCTCCCGGAGCTCGGCCGGAACCACCAGGCGGCCCCGGTCTCCCATCGTGACGTTGTACGTCCCACTCATGCGGCCAGCGTACCACTGAGTCCATGGACGTGGTACGGATACATCCGGCTCCCGGGGGGGCTCAGGCTCAACGAAGGATCTTGAGGTTTCTCGAGACTTCTTGCCGGGAAGGGCCCTGGAGGGGCCGAAAGTGTCATACCCCCCTGGGATGATGTGGGCATGGCATCAGAGGTGGCGGATCGGGACATGGCAGCGGCCATCGACCAGATCAACGCGGGCCTGTCCTCGCTGCTGGCCACCGGCCTCGTTCCCCACGATCGTGATGACGCGTTGGCGGTGATCCGCGAGGTCGAGACCCTGGGCCGCCGCATGGATTGCGCCCAGGTGGCGGTGCTCGCGGGTGTGGAGGACCGGGGGTTGCATCGGGCCGATCACCATGCGTCGGCCAAGGTCATGGTTGCCCACGCGGCCCGGTTGTCGCCGCCCGAAGCCGCGCGTCGGGCCCAGATGGCCCGCGCGTTGCGGTGCCTGCCCGAGGTTCGGGCCGAGTTCGCAGCGGGCCGGGTCGGCACCTGCCAGGTGTCGCGGATCGCTCGGGCCTACGCGAACCCGCGGGTCCGCACGGCGCTGGTCGGCATCGACGACGACCTGGCCCGCCTGGCGGCCCGTGACGCGTACCGGCGCTTCGACACGCGGCTCACCGATTGGGTGCGCCAGGTCGACGAGGACGGCACCCGAGACACCAACCAGCGCCACCACGAGAACCGTGACGCCCAGATCCGCCAGGACTACGACGGGTCGTGGCGCATCGAAGGCGGCTGCGCGTCGACCGACGGCGCCGTGCTGCACGACATCTTCGAACACTTCGTGCAAGCCGAGTTCGAAGCCGACTGGGCGCACAACCGCGCCGAACACGGCGAGAACGCCACCGCCGACACGATGCCCCGCAGCGCTTCCCAACGACGCTTCGACGCGTTCTACCACCTGTTCCAACGCGCCGCCGCCGCGGAGGCGAACCTGGTCGGCGGGTCCCAGATCGTGACCAACATCGTCATCGACGTCACCACCTACGAGCGCTACCTCGCCTGGCTCACCGGCGTGCGCCCCGCCCCCCGCCACGTCGACCTCGACCCCGACCGGACCGGCGACGACCCCGGCGACGGGGTGCCGCCGGTCGGGTACCGGTGCTCCACCCTCGACGGCCACCCCATCGACCCCACCGAAGCCGTCGCCCGCTCCCTCATCGAACACGTCCGACGCATCGTGATCGGCGCCCGCTCCACCGTCATCGACCACGGACGCCGCCAACGCCTCTTCACCGGCCCCGCCCAGCTCGCCGTCCGCCTCTCATCCACCCACTGCTACTGGCCCGGCTGCAACGTGCCCGTCAGCCGATGCCAGAGCGACCACCTCACCGCCTACAACGGCCCCCAGCAGGGCAGTACCAACCCCGGAAACGGGGGACCCGCCTGCGGGAAGCACAACCGAGCCAAAGAACACGGCTTCACCCCCTGGCGAGACCAAGCCGGAAACTGGCACGTCCAACGACCCGACGGCACCGAACTCGAATGACCACGCGGCACCTGGTGAACAGGCGCCCCGGCAGGGTCGGGACGGGTGTCGGCGCGAGTAGGCGATACCTAGGCGATTTCCTCACGGCCCCGCGCTACGATGCCGCCATGGCGACGAAGAAGGTGTCCGTGACCTTGGAGGCTGCAGCGATCGAGCAGGCGCGGCACGCCGCCGGCCCTCGCGGCCTGTCGTCATACCTCGATGCCGCCCTCCGAGAGAAGCTCGAGCGGGATGAGCGGCGCATGGCGCTCATCGCCCTTCTCGAGGAGCTGGAAGCGAGCGACCCGATCCCGCCGGCGATCAGGGCTCGGGGTGCCGAACGGGCTGCTCGCCTCCGGGCTGTCGTCGACCGATGACCGAGCCCGTCATCGTCTTCGACGCCGGCGCCATCCACCAGGTGGTCACCAACAAGGGGTTCCGGGCTGCCCTGGAAGCTCTGCTCCGCTCGGGATGGACCCCGGTGATCCCCACGCCGGTCCTGGCCGAAGCGATCACCGGTCGGCCGACGGATGCGCCAGCGAACCAGGCGATCCGGCGCATCGGCTCGATTTCGACCGATGAGGCTCTGGCCCGACACGCCGGTGCTCTGCGCCACACCGCGGCTCAGATCGCCGCCCGCCGCTCGCCCAGCGGGATCGACGCCATCGTCGCCGCGCACGCCGCCGATGCAAGGTCGGGGGTGGTCTTCACCACCGACCCCGGCGACCTGCGTCGGCTCCTTGCCGACCACCCCCGGATCCAGGTCGAGAAGCCCTGAGGACCGAGTCGCCACGGGACGGTCGGAGCTGGCGATGAGCACGAATCGAAGGTGGCGCCCCCGGCAGGACTCGAGCCTGCGACCGTCGGATTGAGCCTGTGCCTCCTCTGCCCTACCCGCACAGTCACACAGCAGGTCGTCGGCGAGTGCACCAGCGTTCCAGGAGGTGGCGCACCACGATGATCCCAAGCATCCCGAACACGAGGAACACGAACCCGAAGGCGATCGCGAGGTAGATCAGGCCGCTGGGGGTCAACGTCCACATGCCTGGAAGCTACCCGGCTAGCGAATCAGGTGGCTCGGGCGAGCGTGCCGCCCATGACGGCGGCGGCTTGGTCGCTGGCCTCGAGGAAGCGGGCACAGACGGTGAGAGTGGTAGCGGCGTTTGCGTGACCGAGGCCACCTGGCACCAGATTGGCGCCCCCGGCAGGACTCGAACCTGCGACCGTCGGATTAGAAGTCCGATGCTCTATCCAGTTGAGCTACGAGGGCAGACGAGCGGGAGCGAGTGTGCCAGAGGCGGAGGCTAGAGGTCGACGGTGCCGGTGACGCAGGTGGTCACGTGGCCGGCCACCCAGACGTGGCCCTTGGCATCCACGGAGATGTGCACCTCGCCGGCTCGGCCGAGGGCGGTGCCCTGAGTGGCGACGTAGGGCGGGGTGAACCGACCGGCGCCGATCAGCCACTGGGCCGCGGAGGCGTTGAGGCTGCCGGTGACCGGAACCTCG
>CAZIVZ010000065.1:0-11144 GCA_964542495.1 uncultured Aquihabitans sp. | reverse complement strand
TGGAGGCCGAGACCGAGCACGGCGAGACCCTGGCCCGCCACTGGCGCCACGAGGGGGCGCTCACCGCTGCCGCCCTGGCCGACCGCGTGCGCTGGCAGCTCGACGGCTGGCTCACCGGTTCGGCCACGCTGCGCCCCACCGCCGGCATCGCCCACCTCACCTTGGTGCCGGTGGAGGTGGTGGCGGCCCGCGGTCGCCAGCTCGGGTTCTGGGGCGGCGAGACGCTGGTGGACGAGCGGGTCCTGCGGGCCGTCGCCCGGGTGCAGGGCACGGTGGGCAGCGATGCCGTGGCCGTCCCCGAGCTACGTGGGGGTCGCGGTCCGGCGGAGCGCGTGGTGCGGGTGTCGGCGGCCGTCGTCGACCTCACCTCGCCGCGCCCGGCGGCTCGGGTGGCCAGCGTGGCCGAACCTTGGCCGGGGCAGATCCCGGCCCCGGCCCCGGCCACGGTGCTGGCGGATCCCGAACCGGTCAACGTGGTCGACGCCGCCGGCCGTGCGGTGGGGGTCACCGGCCGGGCCGAGGTCACCGCCGCGCCCGCCCGGCTGGTCCGGGCCGGTCGGGCGCCCGAGGCCGTCACCGGCTGGGCGGGACCGTGGCCGGCCGACGAGCACTGGTGGGACCCCGCCCGCCACCGGCGTCGGGCCCGGTTCCAGGTGATCGACGCCAGCGGCGTCGCCCACCTGCTCTCGGTCGAGGCCGGCCGCTGGTGGCTCGAGGCCACCTACGACTGACCGTGAGCGAACCGTTGCCTCATCACCACCGCGCGTGAGAGTGTTGTCCGATTCTGGGTGGGGCTGTCCCATCCGTGGAGCGGGGGGGTCCTCACATGAAGCGCAGGAAGCTGTTCGGGACGATCGTGGCCGTGGGAGCGCTCACCGCGCTCCTGGCCGCCTGCAAGCCTTCCTTCCCGGGGGGCTCGAGCCTGACCACCTTCCCGCTCGGGCCGCTCGTCGCCATCACCTGGCCCGCCAGCTCCGTCGACGAGGACAAGACGATCACCGAGTACCGCATCGACGTCGACGGGAGCGAGATCGCCCGGGTGGGCTCGGCCACCCGTTCGTGCACCGTCGTGGGGCTCACCAAGGGCGTCGCGTCCACGATCTCGGTCACCGCCTACGACTCTGCCGGTCAGTGGGGCGGAGACGAGGCCGTCGGCATCGTCTCGGCCACCTACACGCCGCCGAGCACGGGCCCCGGCAGCGGCACCGCCACGGCGTGCGTGCCCACCACCGACACCGACGGTGACCGCCTCCCCGATGCCGTGGAGACCAACACCGGTGTCTTCCAGCACGCCGCCGCCACCGGCTCGAGCCCCACCAAGGCCGACACCGACGCCGACGGGATGAAGGATGGTGACGAGGTGCTGGGCACCAGCGCCGGTCTCGACCTGCCCGCCCTGGGCGCCAACCCCCTCAGGAAGACCCTGGCACTCGAGTTCGACTGGTTCGACGACAACTCCGAGCCTGGCGTCTGCGGTGCCCACAGCCATCGGCCCACCGCCACCATGGTGAGCAAGGTCGTCACGGCCTACGGCACCGCGCCGGTGCCCAACCCCGACGGCAGCACCGGCATCAGCGTGATCGCCGACTACGGCCAGGGCGGCGCCTTCACGGGCGGCAACCTGATCGCCGACGCCGACGGCGTGATCGCCGGCTTCGTCGGGGGCACCGACTACACCGCCTACAAGAACGCCAACTTCGCCGCCAACCGCGCCGGCATCTTCCACTACGTGCTGATGCCCCACCGCTACAACACCACCTCGACCAGCTCGGGCCAGGCCGAGATCAACGGCAACGACATGATCGTGTCGCTCTACTGCTACGGCTCCGACCAGAACGTGGCCAACACCGTCGTGCACGAGAACGGCCACAACCTGGGCCTACGACACGGCGGCAACGTCGACACCAACTACAAGCCCAACTACAACTCGGTGATGAACTACCAGTACCAGTTCCCCGGCATCGACACGAACTGCACGGTGCCCGGCGACGGCGTGCTGAGCTACTCGGTGGGCACCCGGGCGTCGCTGAACGAGAACGCGCTGATCGAGACGAACGGGATCTGCAACGGCGTCGACATCGACTGGAACGCGAACTCCACGATCGACGCCGCCGCGGTGGTCGCGGAGATCAACCAGGACACCACCAAGAGCACCCTCAGCGACTTCAACGACTGGGCCAACCTCTCGCTCGCCGCGGTGACCAACGCCGGCGCCAGCCCGAACGCGCCGGAGCTGATCACCGAGCAGCCCGTGCCGGAGTGGGCCCAGGACTGACGCGGCGTCGGTCGGCGGCGGGGCGCCGAGCGCCTCGCCACCGACCGACCGCCACCCATACCTTCGGCTCCCATCGTTTGCGCACGGGTCGTGCAAATTGATGTGGCAGGCTGTGGCCGCAGCGATCAGGCCCACTGTCGGGCGATCGAAGGGGAAGCCACATGACCGACCACCACGAGCTCGACCGCGAGGTCTCCGCCCCCGAGCCCCAGCCGGCCGCGTCACCCTCGCGCCGGCTCCGGTGGCTGTCGCTCGGCATCGTGGGCCTCGGGCTGGCGGCGGTCGGCTATGTCGCCTGGACGCAGGTCAAGCCCGCGGTCGACGCGCGCCGCTACGCGTCGGTCACCTACGAGGTCCCCACCGCCCCCCGGCTGAAGGCCGCTGAGGGCGAGACCCTGCTGCGCATCGATCCCACCAGCTCCTCGCTCACCTACGAGATCGAGGAGACCTTCGTCGGACGCAAGACCAGCACGGCCACCGGCGTCACCAACGGCATCGCCGGCGACCTCGCCCTCAACCGCGCCGACCTGTCCGCCAGCCGGGTGGGCGACATCGTGGTCAACGTGGAGCAGTTCCGCTCCGACAACAACCTGCGTGACGCGCGCATCCGCCAGGACTTCCTCTCGTCGCACCGCTATCCCCTCGCCACGTTCTCGCTCGACGCCATCTCCGGGCTCGACGGTGCGCTCGAGGAGGGCCGGTCCTACTCGTTCACGATGAAGGGCACGGTGGCGATCAAGGACACCACGGCGCCCGCCACCTTCGACGCCACCGCACGCTTCGAGGACGACCGGCTCGTGGCCACCGCCACCACCACCGCCAAGCTCTCCCGCTTCGACGCCGGGCCGATCTCGATCGCCGGCCTGGTGCGCACCGAGGACGACGTGGCCCTCACGCTCAAGCTCGTCGCCGTCGACCTCACCGACAGCGACGTGGCCACCGAGGTGGCCGGCCCGGAGCGGGTGGAGACCGAGGGAGCGGTCGATGCACCGTCGTTCCGCACCGTCGTGGCACCGATCCTGGAACGGAGCTGCGCCTCGTGCCACAACACCGGGCAGATGGCGGGCAAGCACGTCCGCCTCGACACGGCAGCTGACGCCAAGGCGATCTCCGACGGCATCAAGACCGTCACCCAGACCGGCTACATGCCGCCCTGGCCGGCATCGGACGAGGGTGTGGCCCTGGCCCACGTGCCCAAGCTGTCGAAGCGGGAGCTGGCCGACCTGGCAGCGTGGTCCGAAGCCGGTGGCCCGCTCGACGTGCCCGCCGACACCGAGCTGGAGATGCCCCCCGAGGTGGCGGCGCAACAGCCCCGCAAGGACGTCACGCTCGAGATCCCCACCTACACGGGTGTGGCCACCAACACCAACGACTACCGCTGCTTCGTGCTCGATCCGAAGATCACCGAGGAGACCATGCTCACCGGCTACACGTTCCTCGCCGATCAGGTGGAGGAGCTCCACCACGCCCAGGTGTTCCACATCAGCGACGAGCAGCTGGCCAACTCGGCCGAGGTCGACGGCGCCGACGGCCGGCCGGGCTGGGAGTGCTACGGCGGGCCGGGGTTGCCCGGGCGCCGGGCCGATCGCGTCCCGGGTCAGCCCCGCAAGCGCGACGCCGGCTTCGCAGGCCAGGACAACCTCGTGGCCGGGTGGGTGCCGGGCCAGTCGCCGGTGATCTTCCCGGAGCACGCCGGCGTGACGATGCACCCCGGCGACGCCCTGGTGATGCAGATCCACTACCACTACGCCACCGCCCCAACCCCCGACGCCTCCGGCCTCGCCCTCCAGCTCGACGAGCCGTCGTCGGCGTTCAAGGAGCTGCGCGTGGTCAACCCGCTGGCGCCGGTGGAGATCCCCTGCGCGCCCGCCGACGCCGACGAGCCCCTGTGCGACCGTGACGCGTCGTTGGCCGACAACGTGGAGAAGTACGGCCCGTCGGGCGCGGCCAACGAGGGCGGGCTGCTCTCCCTCTGCGGACACACCCCCGAGGAGCTCACGAAGGGCTTCGACGGCAACGTGGCCCGCTCGTCGTGCGTGTCTCGCGTGCCCCAGGACGGCCAGATCGTCGGCGTGCTCGGGCACATGCACACGCTGGGCAAGTCGTTCCGCCTCACCCTGGCGCCCGGCACCGATCGGGAGCAGATCCTGCTCGACATCCCCGAGTGGAGCTTCGACTGGCAGATGAACTACGGCCTGGCGAAGCCGCTGCGGGTGAAGGCCGGCGAAGAGGTGCTCATGGAGTGCTCCTGGGACCGGCGGGTGGACCCGGACCGTCCGCCCAAGTACGTCGTCTTCGCCGAGGGCACCGAGGACGAGATGTGCTTCGGGACCTACGGCCTCGTGGTCGACGACTGACCCGGCTCTCGCCGGCTCAGCCTCAGGACCCCACGGCCAGCTCGGCGAGCGAGAGCCGCAGCTCCGCAGCTTCCTCGTCGCCGAGGTCGAGATCGTCGCTGCTCACCCGGAGGGGCTGGGCGCCGTCGTCGACGAAGAGCTCGTCGCCGTTGTCGAACGCCCGCAGCTCGCCCACCGAGGTGGCCTCGAAGGTGGTGGAGAACACCGAGTCCTTCTTGCCGGCCACCCACTCGGCGAACGGCGCCGCGTCGGCCACGCCCACGTCGGCCTCACCGCCGTCGTCGAAGGTGATGGTGCAGTTCTGGTACTCCAGGCTGGCGTCGTTGACCGCGTCGACGCCACCGCCGGGCATGGTGCTCGCCACCGGCCCGAACTCGTCGACGAGCGCGGCGCCCACCGCGTCGCAGTCGATCGGCTTGCCCGACAGGTCGATCGGGAGGACGGCGAGCGCCACCCGCAGCGCCTTGTCGGGGTTGCGGTCGTCGGAATCGCCGGTGGGGGAGTAGGCCAGCAGGAGGACCTGCGGGCCGTGGAGCACCACGAGCTTGCGCCCGTCCCGGTAGGCCTCGTCGCCGAGATCGTCGATCTGCTCGAACCCGTCCTCGTCCGACGACGCGGCGGCGGCCGCCTCGAGGGCGTCGTAGAGCTCGGCGCCGTCGAGGCCGTCGTTGCTCAGCCGCACGATCCCCACCGAGCCCTCCGTGCCCACGACGTCGTAGCTGCAGCCCTCATAGGAGTAGCCGATCTCGCCGCTGCTCCCGCCGAACGACACCGTCAGGTCCACCTGGCCGCCGACCACCGTGGCCACCTCGTCGTCGGGCACGCAGTCGTCCTCGGTGACGAAGTCGGTCCCGGCGGTGGTGGTGGTGCGCCCCGCCGCGGTGCTGGTGGTGGAACGGGGTTCGGAGGTGGTGGAGGTGGTGGACGAGCTGGTGCCGGTGGCCTCGCCGCTGCCCGAGCACGCGACGAGCGCACCCAGGAAGACCATGCCGGTGGCGGCGACGGCCGACCGGACCCGGGATCGGGTGACGGCCGGCCGCTCCTGCCTGGTGGGAAGCGGGTCGAGGTGGCGCATCGAGATAGCTCCCGAGGATCGGTCAGGCCCTGGCACCGACCTCCTGGCCGGCGTCGGCCCCGATGGTAGGGGTCGAGGCCCCCGCGCCGGTGCCGCCGGCGTCGTCGGCCGGCCGGCTGCTTCCGGCGAGGAGCTGGCGCGCCATCGCCAGCCCGGTGACACCCTGGCTGAGGGCCTGGGCCAGCACGTCGGAGAGGCCCTGGGCGCCGTTGAGGAGGATCATCTGGTCGACGTCGCCGAAGGGCTTGGCCGCCGCCTCCACGATCGCGGGCCAGTTCTCCGCGAGCTGCTGGCCGATGACGGCGTCCTGGTTCTCGGCGAGGGCGGCGGCTCGGGCCGCGATGGCCTCGGCGGTGGCCAGACCCGTGGCCCGCACCGCCTCACCCTCGGCGAGGCCCTTGGCCTGGGTGGCGGCCGCTTCGGCCTCGCCCACCTGCCGCACGGACTGCGCCCGGGCCTCGGCGTCGAGCTTCACGTGCTCGGCCTCGGCCGAGGCCTGGAGGCGGACCCGCTCGGCCTCGGCTGCGGCCGCCAGCTTCACCTTCTGGGCGTTGCCGGCCGCGTTCAGCTCCACCTCTTGGCGCTCGGCCTCGGCCCCGGCGATGCGGGCGTCACGCTCGGCCCTGGCCAAGGTGACCTGCTCGTAGGCCTGGGCGTCGGCCGGGCGGCGCACGGTGGCCTGGAGGCGCTGCTCCTCGCGCTCGGCTTCGAGCTCGGCCACCTTGGTCTCCTCGACCACCACCTCCTGGCGGGCGGTGGCGTCGGAGAGGGGCCCGGCCTGCTTGGCCCGGGCCGCGGCCTCGTCGATCTCGGCCTGGTAGCCGGCCTGCTTGACCTGGCTGGCCCGCCGGGCCTCGGCCTTCAGGGCTTCGGCCTCCTGCTCGCGTTCGGTTGCCTCACGGTCTGCAGATGCCTGGGCGATGCGGGCGAGGCTCTGCACCGCCGCAGCGTGCGGACGCCCCAGGTTCTCGATGTAGCCGGTGGGATCCATGATCTCCTGGACCTGGAGGGAGTCGACGATGAGGCCGAGCTTGTGCATCTCGGTGCCCGACGACTCCCGGGTGAGCTGGGTGAGCTTCTCGCGGTCTCGGATCATCTCCTCGACGGTCATGTTGCCGACGATGGCGCGCAGGTGGCCGGCGAACACGTTGTGGACGCGCTGGTCCATCTGGGGCTGCTGGTCGAGGAAGCGCCGGGCAGCGTTGGCGATCGACGCGAAGTCGTCGCCCACCTTGTAGATGACCACGCCCCGGATCCCGAGCGGGATGCCCTGGTGGGTGACGCAGTCGATGGCCAGCTCGGCCTCGCGGAGGTCGAGCGACAGCCGGCGCACGGTCTGCACGCCGGGGATCACCAGCGTGCCCTTGCCGGTGACGATCTTGAAGCCGAGCGAGTCCTCCACGTCGTCGGTGGCGTGGGCGTGGCGGAGGCCCGAGATGATCAGGGCCTCGTTGGGCTCGGCCACGCGCCAGAACGCCTTGAACACGAGCGCGGCCAGCACGAGGGCGACGGCGATCGCGATGGCGATCACGTACATCTGGTTCACAGGTTCACCTTCTGGGTGGTCAGACAGGGGTGACGACGACGGTGCGCGGGGGGAGCAGGTCGACCACCAGCACGCGGGTGCCGGGGACGATCTCCTCGTCGTCGGCGCTGTAGGCGTGGTACGCCTCGGTGCCGCCTCGGACCGGGACCATGACCTCGCCGATCCGACCGGGTCCGACCCTGCCGGTCACCCGGCCGGTCTTCCCGATCAGCTTCTGGTCGGCCATCGCCCTTCCGTTCCTCGTCGTTCCGCCGGAGCCTGGACCACGTGCCGACCCGGCATCCGCCATCATGCGCCCGCGCACACTTGTCTGCAACTTGTTCCGGGGATTCCGTCCCGGGGGCGTGCCAGACTGCCGACATGGACCAGGGGCCAACAGCAGGTGAACCGCCGGTGCGCGTCGGGATCGGCCGGCGCCAGTTCCTCACCGGGGCGGCGGCCACCGCGGCCGCCCTCGCCGTGGGCTGCTCGTCCGACAGCGACGATGCGGCGCGCACCACGGGCACCGCCTCGCCGAGCTCCACGGCCGCCGTCCCCTCGACCAGTTCGGTGCCCGACCTCGCCACCGACCCGTTCACCCTGGGTGTGGCGTCGGGCGACCCGCTCGCCGACCGCGTGATCCTCTGGACCCGTCTCGCACCCCAACCGCTGGCCGACGACGGCCGTGGCGGCATGGCCGCCGACCCGGTGGAGGTGGTCTGGCAGGTCGCCACCGACGAGTCGTTCGAGACCGTCGTGGCCGCAGGTGTGGCGGTGGCCGAGGCCGCGTTCGGCCACTCGGTTCACGTCGACGCGACCGGCCTGGAGCCCGGCACGGAGTACCGGTACCGGTTCGCCGTGGGCGACCACACCAGCCCGGTCGGTCGCACCCGCACGTTGGCCACCGGCTCGCCCGAGCGGTTCAGCCTCGCCGTGGTCAACTGCCAGATGCTCGAGGGCGGCCAGTACGGCGCCTACCGCAACCTGGCCGACGAGGACCTCGACGTGGTCCTGCACCTCGGCGACTACATCTACGAGTACCCCGGCGGCACCGCCGATCGGGCGGCCGCGCCGGCCCGGGCGCTGGCCACCCTCGACGACTACCGCCTGCGCTACGCGGCCTACAAGGTCGACGAGCACCTCCAGGCCGCCCACGCCCGCTTCCCCTTCGTGGCCACCTGGGACGACCACGAGGTGGCCAACAACTACGCCGGCGACCTGCTCCCAGGCGACCCGGACCCCGAGGTCGGTCGGGCGCTCAAGGGGGCCGCCTACCAGGCCTGGTGGGAACACCTCCCGGTCCGGCTCGAAGCGCCCAACGCCAGCAGCGACCTCGCCGTGTACCGAGCTCTCGCCGTGGGCGACCTGGCCCGCGTCCACGTGCTCGACGAGCGCCAGGACGCCGACCAGCCGCCGTGCCGACCCGACGAGGGCATGCCGGTGGACTTCGGCGACTGCGAGGAGCGCCTCGGCGAGGACCGCTCCCGTCTGGGGCAGGCCCAGGAGGCGTGGCTCGAGCACTCGCTCGCCGAAGGCGGGGTCACCTGGAACCTGCTCGGCAACCCTGTCGTGCTGGCCGGCGTCGACGCCGGGCGCGACGGCGCCGCGTTCTACCTCGACACCTGGGACGGCTACCCGCAGGCTCGCGAGCGGCTCATCGCCCAGCTGGGGGCGTCGTCGAACCCGGTGGTGCTCACCGGCGACTACCACGCCGGGATGGTCCTCGACGTGCACGAGCGCCCGTTCGACCAGGCCAGCGCCGTCGCCGCCCCGGAGTTCATGGCGCCACCGATCTCGTCGCCGCTGTTCGCCGACGATGTCTCACCTCGCACGCCCCACCTGCGCCAGCAGCTCAACAACCACGGCTACCTCACCGTCGAGGTCACCCCCGACGAGCTCACCGCTCGGTTCCGGGTGCTCGACGACGTGGCCGACGCCCGCTCCGCGATCTCCACCGCCGCCACCTGGACCGTCGCCGCCGGCGATCCCGTCGCCCGGAAGGTGTGACCCCCGTCGCCGGCTGACGTGTCGACGTTCGCAGCCTGCCAAGCTGGGAGGCGCCGCCGATTCCAGGAGCACGCCATGTCCGCCGCCAACGTCAACGGGATCACCATCGAGTACGAGGAGCACGGCCCCGCCGACGGCGAGCCGGTGCTGTTGGTCATGGGCCTCGGTGCCCAGCTCGTGCTGTGGCCCCCGGCGTTCATCGAGGCCCTCGTCGCACGCGGCCACCACGTGGTGACCTTCGACAACCGCGACGTCGGCCGGTCGTCGCGCATCGACGCCACACCGCCGTCGGTGGCCGACATGGCGCGGGCCCTGGTGGCCCGGCGCTCGGCGTCGGCGCCCTACTCGCTGGGTGACATGGCCGACGACGCCGCCGGCCTCCTCGACCACCTCGGCATCGCCCGCGCCCACGTGGTGGGGGCCTCCATGGGCGGGATGATCGCCCAGGAGCTGGCCATCCGGCACCCGGCCCGGGTGGCCACGCTCACCTCGATCATGTCGAACACCGGCGCCCGCAAGCATCGCCATCCCCATCCGAGCCTGCTCCCGGCTCTGCTGCGGGTCCGCAGCGCCGATCCGGGCGACGCCGACACGGCCATCGAGGTGGCCCGCCTGGTGTCGGGCCCCCACTTCGACGAGCAGGCTGCGCGCGAGGTCGAGGCGCTCGAGGTCAGCCGGGGCGGCGACCCCGCCGAGGCCATGGCCGGCGTCGCCCGCCAGACCCTCGCCGTGCTCAACAGCCGCGACCGCACCGACGACCTGCGGCGGGTCACCGCGCCCACCCTGGTGGTCCACGGCCTGCTCGACCGGCTGGTGCGACCCATGGCCGGCATGGCCACCGCCCGAGCCGTGCCCGGCGCCCGGTTGGTGATGTATCCCGACATGGCCCACGACATGCCGCCGAGCCGGGTGCCCGAGCTCACCGACGAGGTGCTCGTGAACTTCGCGCGGGCCCCGATCACCGCCGCGGCCGAGGTGGCCGTCCCCGCCTGATCCCGGCCTCGCCCGGCGCGTGCCCCGCAGCCGGATCAGCCGCGGGCCAGGCGCGCCCGCCAGTCCTCGAGCAGGTCGGTGAGCGTCTGGCTGATGGGGATCTCGGGCTCCCAGCCGGTGGCGTCGGTGAGCCGTTGGTGGCTGCCGCGCAGCACGGGCAGCTCCACCGGACGGAGCAGGTCGGGGTCGACCTCGAGGCGCAGCGGCACCCGAGCCTGGGCCACGAGCTGGTCGGCCAGGTCCGCCACGGCCAGGTCGACCCCCGAGCACACGTTGTAGACCTGGCCCGGCTCGCCCTTCTCGGCGAGGAGGCGGTAGGCGCGCACCACGTCTCGCACGTCGGTGAAGTCGCGCCGGGCCGACAGGTCGCCCACCTTCAGCACCCGGCCGCCCTCGAGCTCGGCCCGAGCCACCCGTGAGGCCAGGGCCGGGGCCACGAACTTGTCGGTCTGCCCCGGCCCGAGGTGGTTGAACGCCCGGACCCGCAGCACCGGGAGGCCGCGCCCGAGCCAGGCCTGGAGGCCGAGGTAGTCGGCGGCCACCTTGGAGGCGGCGTACGGACTGGCCGGGCGCAGCGGGGAGTCCTCGGTGAGGGGGAGCTCGCCGGGGGCCACGATCCCGTAGACGTCGGCGCTCGAGACGGCCACCACGCGCTCCACGCCGGCCTCTGTGGCGGCGGTGAGCACGTTGAGGGTGCCCTCGGCGTTGGCGCGGAACGCCTCCACGGGGGCCTTCCAGGAGCCGCCGACGTCGGCCCATCCGGCCAGGTGGTAGATGACGTTGGGGGAGACCTCGGCGATGGCGGCGCTCACGGCGGCGGCGTCGGTGATGTCGCAGCCGTCGATCGCCCGGTCGATGCCGCTGACCTCGTCGCCCATGGCGGTGAGGTGCACCACCAGGTGGCGCCCGACG
>CAZIVZ010000064.1:0-11239 GCA_964542495.1 uncultured Aquihabitans sp. | reverse complement strand
CGAGCTCTCCCGCTCCGCCGAGCCCAGCGTGCCCCGGAAGTACTTCTGGGTGACGATGTTGGTGGCGTTGAGCGACCACGTGGTGGGGAACTCGACGTCGAGCTGCTCGAAGGCCACCGAGCCGTCCCGGAAGTTCGTGATCCGCGCGTCCCGCCGCTCCCAGGTGACCTGGTCGTAGGGGTGCACACCCTCGGTGGTGAAGTGACGCCGGATGTCGATGCCGGTCTGCTCGGGGGCCATGGCCATGGGTGGTGCTCCTCGGAGGGGTCTTGGGGGACCTGGGTTGGGATGCTGCGGCCCGGGGCCGATGGCGACGCCGCAACGTCGTGTCTCGTACCCGCGATCCACCACCTGTAGTGCCTGCGGCGTCCCCTGCCGCCCCAGCACCACAAGATGTAGAGGCGAACTACAGCACGGTAACTACACCGGTGTCAACGGGTCGGGCGGGAAAAGATCCGAGCCCGGGGCCCGGGCCCGGACACGAGACGATGGCAGCGAGCGCCGGACGCGATGGCCAGGTCGAAAGGAGATGGCCCCGTCTGGGACGTTGCCATGTGGCCTCCTTCACGTACTCGCCCCACCCCACCGACCGAGGTCGACAGGACCGGGCTCCCACACCACTAGTTCCGACCACCGGTCCGACGCTCGCTGGTACCGGGGACAACCTACGGCCGGTGCGCTGTGGATCGGAAGGGGAACAACCCTGTGTATTTCGCGGGGATTCTCCTCTTGTTCATCCACAGGTCGGTGGACCATCGCTGTGCGTGACCGCCGGGGGTGCCGCCGTCGCCACCCGTGGCGGAGCCGGTCGACATACCGCAGGTACGCTGGCTCGATGACCGCGCCCGGCGACAGCGTCGAACCCCGCGCTCCCGACGCGTCGCTCGACCCGCTGCTGCTCGACGACCGGCTCACCGCGGCAGGGCTCGTCATCGAGACCCACGGCGGATTCCGTGAGGTGATCGACGCGGACCTCGCCGCGCTGGGCGTCAGCGGCTCGGCGTTCGAGGTCCTGCTGCGCCTGGCCCGCTCCCCCGGCCAGCGACTGCGCATGAGTGAGCTGGCGGCCCAGTCCACCCTCACCAACAGCGGGCTCACGCGGGTCGTCGACCGCCTCCAGTCGGCGCGCCTCGTGGCGCGCGAGCCCTGCCGCACCGACCGCCGGGGGTTCTTCGCCGTGCTCACGCCGACCGGCCTCGATCGGGTGGTGCAGATCCTGCCCCGCCACCTCGAGACCGTCGACCGGGTGCTGACCTCGGTCCTCGCCCCCGAGGAGCTGGAGGTGTTCCTGCAAGCGCTGCGGAAGGTGCGGGCCGCGGTGCGACCCGGCAGCGATCCGGTGGTGGCGGCCCGCGTCGCCGACGGCGAACCGCTCGACCTCCTCTGACCGACCTCAGGCGAGGTTCGCGGTCACCGACACCGGGATGCCGTTGAGCACCGCGTTGCCCGACGGCTCGTCGACCACCTGGTCGTCGGCCACCAGGTTGGCGTTGACGCCGGCGTGGCGACCGGCCACCGCCATGCGCACACCCCTGCCGTCGTGACCCCATCCGTGGGGCAGGCTCACCACCCCGGGACGCACGGCGTCGGTGACCTCCACCGGTGCCTCCAGGGAGCCGACCCGGCCGGTGACGGTGGCCATGGCCCCGTCGGCCAGGCCCCACCGCTCGGCGTCATCGGGGTGCACGTGCAGGGTGCAGCGCGGGCGGCCCTTCACCAGCAACTCCACGTTGTGCATCCACGAGTTGTTCGAGCGCAGGTCGCGCCGACCCACCAGCACGGCCTCGGGGACGGGCCGGTCGACTGCCGCGGCCAGGCGGGGCAGGTCGGCGAGCAGGGCCTCGTGGTCCAGCTCGACCAGACCCGAGGGCGTCCGCAGCACCTCGGGAAGACGTGGCTCGAGCGGGCCCAGGTCGACCCCGTGGGGGTTGGCCTCGAGCACGTCGAGCGACAACGGGGGAACCCCCTGAGCCACCGGGTCGGTGCGGGCTCCGAACCCGTCGCCGTAGGGCCCGGTGCGCACGAGCAGGTCCACCAGGCGAGCCGGACCGCGGCGATCGCCCAGCGCGGCCAGCACCTCACCGGGATCTCGTCCGTTCAGCGGGCCGTGCTCGTCGGCCACGCCGGCGGCGATCAGGGCGCCCACCACCAGGTCGTCGACCACCGCGGGGTCCGCCGCCGCGCCCATCCCCTGCGCGATCAGCGCGAGGCGGGCGAGGATCTCCCACTCGTCGGGCTGGCCGTCGTCGGCCGGCAGCACCGCCGGCGACCACTTCGCCACGTTGCGGATCGAGAGCTGCCCGAAGGCCAGGTCGTAGTGGTCCTTCTGCAAGGCGCTCGGCGGCGGCAGGATCACGTGGGCGTGGCGCGTGGTCTCGTTGACGTAGACGTCGACGGCCACGTAGCACTGGAGCAGGTCGAGGGCGGCGTCGAGGCGACCCGAGTTGGGCGTGGACAGCACGGGGTTGCCCGCCACCGTGAGCAGCGCCCGCACCTGGCCCTCGCCCGGCGTGTCGATCTCCTCGGCGAGGCACGACACCGGCAGCTCGCCGAGGCTCTCGGCCAGGCCGCGGACACGGCTGCGGTGTCGCCCCACCCGCAGCCCCCGCCCGACCCGGTCGGCGCCCCGGGTGTTGGCCGCACCCGCGGCGGCCTTGGGGAACATGGCGCCGCCCGGCCGGTCGAGGTTGCCGGTGACCAGGTTGACCACGTCGACCAGCCAGCTGGCGAGCGTGCCGAACTCGGCCGTGGTGGTGCCCATGCGCCCGTAGACGACGGCGGTGGGGGCGTCGGCGAGCTCGGCGGCCAGGCGACGGATGTCGCCGGCATCGAGCCCGACGGTGCCCGCTACGGCCTCGGCGGTGAAGGGGGCGAGGGCGCGCAGCACCTCGTCGAGGCCGCGAACCCACTCCCCGGCCGTACCGCAGTCGATCCGACCGGCCTCGGCCAGCGTGGTCACCACCGCGGCCAGGAGCAGCGCGTCGGCACCCGGGCGGATGGCGAGGTGGCGATCGGCCTCCTCGGCGGTGCGGCTGCGGCGGGGATCGACCACGACCACCGTGCCGCCGCGCGCCCGGATGGCCTCGATGCGCCCGGGCCAGTCGGGGGCCGTGGCCAGACTGCCGTTGGATGCGTAGGGGTTGGCGCCGAGGATGAGGAGGTAGTCGGTGCGGTCGAGGTCGGGCACGGCCACCGTGAGCCCGCCACCGAAGAGCCACGCGGTGGCCAGCTCCTTGGGGCGCTGGTCGACGGTGCTCGCCGAGAACAGGTTGCGGGTGCCGAGGGCGCGCAGGAGCGGCTTGAGGTAGAGCAGGCCCGACAGGTTGTGGGCGTTCGGGTTGCCGACGTAGGCACCCACCGCATCTCGCCCGTGGGCCTCCAGGACCGGTACGAGGAGGCGCTCGACCTCGGCGAACGCCTCGTCCCAGCCCACCTCCACCAGCTCGCCGTCGCGCCGCACGAGCGGTGCCCGCAGGCGATCCGGGTCGTCGTGCAGCTGGCGGAGCGCAGACCCCTTGGGGCAGATGAACCCCCGGCTGAACGGATCGTCCCGATCGCCGCGGATGCGGGTGACCGTGCCGTCGACCACCGTGATCTCGAGACCGCAGGTGGCCTCGCAGAGCGGGCAGGTGCGGTAGGCGACGCGTTCGGAGGACGACATGACGCCATGCTGCCAGGGCCGCCGGTACCGTGCTCGGCGTGCGCCAGTTGCTTCCCGAGCCCGCCGAGATCGACCCGGTGGTGGCCCACGCCACCGCCCATCGGCCCGCTCCGGACCACCGACCGTGGGTCCTGCTCAACATGGTGGCCAGCGTCGACGGCGCCACCACCCTCGACGGCGTGTCCGGGGGCCTGGGCGGGCCGGCCGACAAGGTGGTGTTCTCGGCCATCCGGGCCGCGGCCGACGTGATCGTGGTCGCGGCCGGCACGGCCCGCGCCGAGGGGTACGGGCCGCCACGCACCTCGGGGGCCAACCGGTCGGCGCGGATGGAGCGGGGCCAGAGCGCCTACCCACGGCTGGCGGTGGTGTCACGCTCGCTCGAGCTCGACCCGGCCAGCCCGATGTTCGCCGAGGCGCCCGAGCCTCCCCTGGTGTTCACCGTGGCGGGGGCGCCCCCGGACCGCCACCGCGCCCTGGCCGCGGTGGCCGAGGTGGTGCTGCTCGACGGCGAGGGGGTCGACCCCGTCGCCCTGTTCGCAGACCTCCACCGGCGGGGGCACCGCACGGTCCTGGTGGAGGGCGGCCCCTCGTTCAACGCCCAGCTCGTGGCCGCCGGCCTGGTGGACGAGGTCAACCTGTCGCTGTCGCCCGTGCTCGTGGGGGGCACGAGCGCCCGGATGGCCCACGGCGGCGCCGAGCACCCCACGGACCTCGTCGTGGCCCACCTGTGGGAGGGCGACGGCCTGCTCCTCGCCCGCTACGTCCGCCGCTGAGGCGCCGGCGCCCTGAGGTTCAGTGGCGCTTCGGTTCGGTCGCCTTGATCAGGGCCGAGTGGGTGAGCTCGGTGAGCTCGCGCTCGAAGTCGGCGAGGTCATCGAACTCCTTGTAGACGCTGGCGAAGCGCACGGCCGCCACCACGTCGAGGTCTCGCAGATGCTCCAGCACGGCTCGACCGACCTCGCTCGACGCGACATCGCCGCCCTCGAGGCGCAGCGACTCCTCCACCGCCGTGGTGAGCTCCTCGAGCTGGTGCGGCTCCACCGGGCGGGCCTTGGTGGCGGCCGCCAAGCCCGCGATCACCTTGGCCCGGTCGAACGGCTCGCGCCCACCGGAACGCTTGACCACCACCAGCGGCACCTCCTCGAGGCGCTCGAACGTGGTGAAGCGGTGCTGGCACGCCAGGCACGCCCGTCGACGGCGGATGGCGCCGCCGTCCTCGGACTGGCGCGAGTCGACCACCTTGTCGTCGAAGCCACCACAGGCTGGACAGCGCACGGCGTGACGCTACCGCGCTCCGGGTGGCCGTCTCGGCCGGGGGTGGATCAGCCGGGCACGACCAGGCGATCGCCGGCGGCGATGGCCGGGCCGCCGTTGGCGGCCGCCAGCCGGTCCACCAGGGGTCGCACGTCACCGGTGGGCTGGATCCGACGGGCGATCGACCAGAGCGTGTCGCCGGGAGCGACGACCACCGTGGCGGCGCCGGAGCGGGCTGGGGTGCTGGCCGGCGCGGGGGCCAGGCCGGCGAGGGCACCGCGCCCGACGGCGACGGTGCCGAGCACCAGGGCCAGTGTAAGGGCGAGCACGAGGCCGACGACCACGGCGCGGTCCGGCCGGACCGGTGATGGTGGCGCCGACCGACCGCCGGGGATCAGCCGCAGGTCCGGCCGGCCGGTGGCGACGGGGCGAGGGAAGCGCTGGGGTTCGAGGATGGCAGCCATGGGTGCATGCTCCGCAGGGGGGGTGACAACGAGATCGAGTCCGAACGCCCGTTCCACGAACGCCTGTTCGGCAGAGGCAGCATAGCCACGAACACCCGTTCCCCGTCAAGGCGCGACGAACAGATGTTTGCCCGAACAGGTGCGCGATGCTACGGTGCCATCGACCACCTGTTCGCCCCCTCGGGGCGACCGCTCCCCGGGAGGCCCCATGGCCGATCAGACCCTCACCGTTCGCCAGCGGCAGATCCTCGAGTGCATCGACACCGCCATGCGCGAGCGGGGCTATCCCCCGTCGGTGCGCGAGATCGGCGAAGCTGTCGGCCTCGGGTCCCCCTCCACGGTGCACTCCCACCTCTCCACGTTGCAGCGCCTCGGCTACCTGCGGCGGGACCCCACCAAGCCCCGGGCCATCGAGGTCCGTTGGGACTCCGCGTCGGGCGCCGCCGTCGAGCGCCGGCCCGTGCGCCACGTGCCCCTGGTGGGCGAGGTGGCTGCCGGGACCGACGTGTTGGCCCAGGAGAACGTCGAGGAGGTCATCCCCGTCCCGGCGGATCTCACCGGCGACGGCGAGCTGTTCATGCTCCGCGTCCGGGGCGATTCCATGATCGACGCCGGCATCCTCGACGGCGACCTCGTGGTGGCCCGGTCCCAGACGGAGGCCAAGCGGGGCGAGATCGTCATCGCCGGCATCCCCGGCGAGGAGGCCACGGTCAAGACCTACGACCGCCAGGGAGACAAGATCGTGCTGGTGCCGGCCAACCCGCGGCTCGAGCCGATGGTGTTCGACCCAGACCAGGTGCAGATCTTCGGTCGGGTCGTCACCGTCATGCGTCGTCTCTGACCCGGAGCCCGGCCCACCGCTGGCCATGCACCGAGCACGACGCGGCCACGCTCACCGCAGCGGCGGCGGGGCAGCTCCCGCCAGGGCGGTGGCGGCCGAGACCGCCGCACCATCGAGGTCGAGCCCGTCCACGTGGCGGATCGTGAGGGTCGCCTGCGCTCGACCCAGCCACACCACCAGGTGCTCGTAGGCCATCACCGCCTCGTGCGCAGCAGCCTCGGTGTGGTCCTCGAGGTGCAGCCAGTCCACCCGGCCGGCCCAGCGGTCGGGGACACCGGTCGCCGGCACCCAGCCGGCCTCCACCCACCCGGGCTGGCGGCCCCGATCGCGCCAGCGTTCCCGCCACGTGTCCGCCAGCGCCTCCTCGGCCGCGTCCCGCCACGCCGACCGGTGGGCCTCGTCGTCGGCCGAGGCGTAGACCTCGACGCGCAGCACCGCCAGGACGCCGTCGCGCCGCCGTCGCCACGCCCGTCCCTCGTCGAGGGCCACCAGGCCGCGTGCGGCGCGGGCCGCCAGGACCGCGGCGGCGCCGGGGCCGGCCAGGGGGTCGGGGCGCTCGGCGTTGTTCACCAGGGCCACGTCGAGCCAGCCCCGGCCGAGGCTCCGTCGCGCCAACAGCAGGTCCTCCGCCCATGCCTGGTCGACCGGGTCCCACCAGGGTGTCTCGTTCGCCGGGCCCCGACGACGTTGCAGGGCCATCCGAGGCTCGCCGACCTCACGGGGCCGCCGGCCGGTCCGCCCGACGGTCACGGGCCGGCGCGGAGCAGGTCGTCGAGGGCGGCGAAGCAGCGTTCGATGGGGGCTCGCCCCACCCGCTCGTCGGCCGTGTGGGCGAGGGTGGCGTCACCGGGACCGAAGTTGGCGGCCGGGATCTCCCGCTCCGCGAAGCGGGCCACGTCGGTCCACCCGAGCTTGGCCTCCACCGGGAGCTCGTTGCGGGCGATCAGCGTGGCCAGCACCGGGTGGTCGAGCGACGGAGCGGCCGCGTTCGCCACGTCCACCAGATCCACCTCGTCGCCCTCCTCCAGGAAGGGGGCGAGCAGAGACCGGACGGCGGCCTCGGCCTCCGCCGGCGTGCGGTCCGGCGCGAAGCGGTGGTTGAGGGTCACCGCGGCGAGGTCGGGGACCACGTTGGCCGCCACCCCGCCCGCCACGGCCACGGCCTGGAGGCTCTCTCGGAATCGGCATCCGTCGATCACCGGCTCGCGGTCGGGGTGGGCCTCGACGGCCGCCAGCACCCGGCCGAGGCGGTGGACCGCGTTGCGGCCCATCCAGGGCCGGGCGGTGTGGGCCCGCTCGCCGCGCAGCGTGACCTCGAGGCGCAGGGTGCCCTGGCAGCCGGCCTCGATGGTGGCGTTGGTGGGCTCGCCGAGCAGGGCCACATCGGCCTCGAGGAGGTCGGGCCGGTCGCGGAACAGGTGGCCCAGCCCGTTGTGGACCGCGGCCACCTCCTCCCCCGCGTAGAAGACGTAGGTGACATCGACCGCGGGGTCCGAGACGGTGCGGGCCAGCTCGACCATGACGGCCAGGCCGGCCTTCATGTCGGTGGCCCCGAGGCCCCAGAGCACGTCTCCCTCGATGCGTGGCACGGCGTTGCCGTTCACCGGCACCGTGTCGGTGTGACCGGCGAGGAGCACCCGTGTGTCGCGCCCGGCGTGGGTGCGGGCGACGAGGTTCAGCCCCACCCGCTCGAGGTCGAGCCACGGGACCGACGACAGCTCGACCTCGAGCCAGTCGACCAGCGATGACTCCTCGTGGCTGAGCGAGGGGATGGCCACGAGGTCGCGGGTGAGCGCCAGCAGGTCGGTCACGAGACCGGGCCCTCGCCCGACGGCGGCCATGACGTGGGATCGGCCGGCGGTGGGGGCGGCACCCATCCGGGAGGCGGTGGCGGGTCGGCCACCGGGGGTGGCGTCCACGGCTGGGGTCCGGGCGGCACCCACGGTTGGAGGCCCGGCTGCGAGCCCGGAGGGGTCCACGGCTGGGGGCCGGGCGGCGCCCAGCCACCGGCGGCCGGTCCTCCCCAACCGGGACCGGCGGAGGCCACGTACGCCGCCTGCTTGGAGCGACTGCGACGGACACCGCCGACGATCAGCAGGACGATGCCCAGGAGCACCATCGCGCCCCCACCGAACACCCCGACCAGCACCAGGACCAGCGTCCGCAACGGCGAGTCGTCGGTGACGGCGATGTAGCCGGTGGGCTCGAAGTCGAACCCGCCGGACTCGCCGTCGACCGAGACGGTGCGGATCCGGTAGGTGCCGGGCACGTCGGCCCGGAAGGTGCCGATGCTGGTGCCGTGGTGCTCACCGAAGTCGTAGCTCGACGTGGACGATTCGACCACGATCGCCAGCTGGGCACCGCCCGGGCCCACGATCGCCAGTTGCGACGGCGAGAAGGCCGCATCGCCCACCAGCGAGGGCGGTCGCTCGTAGAAGAGGTGGTAGGTGCCGGTCTCGGTGAGCTCCACCGTCCCGCCGCCGGGCACGGGCACGCGCTGGAAGTCCTCGACCGCGTCGGACATGTTGACCACGCCGGACACGGCCAAGACGATGCCCAACACGATGCCGCCCACCAGCAGCACCCCACCGAGCACCATGGCCACCCGGCCCTTGGGCTTGGTGGGCGCCACGGGTCCGGCGGAGGGCGGAGGCATCATCGGCTGCATCGCCACAGTCTCGCCCATGCGCCGGCGGAACCGACGACGGAAGGCGACGGCGACTCGTCGCGCCCGTCAACCGTTGAGGCGCTCGGCGAGCAGGCGGATCCGATCGAGCGGCTGCACCGCCGCCACCCGCACGTGGCCTGCACCGGCAGGCCCGTAGAACTCGCCCGGGCTCACCAACGCCCCGCCCTCGGCGGCCAGGCGCCGGGCCAACGCCCACGCATCGCCGCCAGGAGCTGGCACCCAGAGGTAGAACGCCCCGCCCGGAAGGCGGGCGTCGAGCCCGACCGAACCCAGCGCGTCGACCAGGACCACGAGGCGCTCGTGGTAGCGGGCAGCCTGCTCGACCACGTGGGAATCGTCGGCCCACGCCGCCGCGCCGGCGGCCTGGACCGGCCCGGGGACCATGAAGCCGGCGTGCTTGCGCACCTCGGAGAGGTACCCCACCAGCTCGGCGTCGCCGGCGTAGAAGCCGGCGCGCGCGCCGGCGAAGTTCGATCGCTTGCTGAGGGAGTGGACCGCCACCACCCCACCGGCCCCGTGCTCGAGGATCGTGCGGGGCGGGCCATCCCAGGTGAACTCGGCGTAGCACTCGTCGGAGAACACGGGCACGCCGCGGTCGCGGCCCCAGGCTGCGGCTGCACCCAGGTCGTCGAGCCCGCCGGCGGGGTTGCCCGGCGTGTTCACCCAGAGGCACAGGGCGCGGTCCGCGTCGGCCTCGTGGATGGCGTCGAGGCGGATCCGCCACCCGTCGTCCACCGGCACGGGCACGGCACGGCACCCGGCGAGCGTGGCACCCATGGCGTAGGTGGGGTAGCTGATGGCCGGGTACAGCACGGTGTCTCGCTCGGGGGTCCGCAGACGCAGCCACTGGGGGATGCCCGCCACCAGCTCCTTGGTGCCCACGCAGGCGGCCAGGTGCTCGGGGGCGAGGTCGACGCCAAACCGACGGGCCAGCCAGCCGGCGGCCGCGTCCCGGTACTCGCCGGTGCCGATCGACGGGGGGTAGCTCCGGGCGGCGGCGGGTTCGGCCAGCGCATCCATGGCGGCCTGCGGTGGCGCGTCGCACGGAGTGCCGATGGAGAGGTCGACCAAGCCCCCCGGCTGAGCCGCCGCCAGGGCCTGGAGCGGGGCGAGGCGGTCGTAGGGGTACGGAGGCGGGGTGAAGCCGGCCACGCGGCTAGTCGTTGTGGTGGAGGTCGGTGTTGAGCGCCCCCCAGTCGACGGTGGCCGACAGCACCTCCACCACCCCGGTGGCGGAGTTGCGCCGGAACAGCAGGTCGTCTCGGCCCGAGAGCGTGGCCGCCTTGACCACCTGGCCATCGGGCTGCGTGACGCGGGTTCCGGCGGTGACGTACAGGCCGGCCTCCACGGTGCAGCGATCGCCGAGGGAGATCCCGATGCCCCCGTTGGCCCCGATGAGGCAGCCCTCCCCGATGGAGATGGTCTCCTTGCCCCCACCCGACAGGGTGCCCATGATCGAGGCACCGCCGCCGATGTCGGAGCCCTCCCCCACCACCACGCCGGCGCTGATCCGGCCCTCCACCATGGCGGCGCCGAGGGTGCCGGCGTTGAAGTTGCAGAACCCCTCGTGCATGACCGTGGTGCCCTCGCCGAGGTGGGCGCCGAGGCGGGCCCGGTCGGCGTCGGCGATGCGCACGCCGCTCGGGATGACGTAGTCGACCATCCGGGGGAACTTGTCGACGCCGAAGACCGTGACCTCACGCCCGGCGGCCCGCAGCCGGAGCCGGGTCTGCTCGAACCCCTCCACCGCGCACGGGCCCTGGCTCGTCCAGACCACGTTGGACAAGAGGCCGAACGTGCCGTCGAGGTTGATCGTGTTGGGCTTTACCAGGCGATGCGAGAGCAGGTGCAGCCGCAGGTAGACGTCGTGGGCGTCCACCGGCGGTGCCGCGAGGTCCGGCACGAAGGTGACGACGGCGGCGCGCCGCACGCGGCGGACGATGTCGGTGCCGGTGAACTCGCCCATGTCGACCCGCAGGGCGTCCATGGCCCGGCCCCGGTCGAGCTCGAAGGTGCCCGGCGCACCGCGGTGATCGACCACCTCGGCCAGGCGCAACGCACCCTCGGTGAGGCCGAGGATGGGCTCGGGGTACCAGGTGTCGAGCACCTTCCCCGAGTCGGCGGCGAACGTGGCGAGGCCAACCGCCCAGGCGGCGGCGGGCGGCGGGGGCAGGTCGGTCACGAGCGCACACCGTACCGGCCCGCCGGTGCCCCGTCCCCCGGACGAGGACGGCTGGTGGCCCGACCGCCGAGCGACAGATCAGCCGTCCACCCAGGCCGCCAGCTTGGCCGACGCCGCCGGATCGAGGCGAGCGGTCAGGCGCATGCCG
>CAZIVZ010000063.1:0-11292 GCA_964542495.1 uncultured Aquihabitans sp. | reverse complement strand
CTTCGAGGACGGTCGGGTGATCCACGCCGGCGAGGACGTGCCCGCCGCCGACGAGGTGGCGCTGGCCGCCGAGATCCCCGCCCTGCGAGCCGCGGTCAAGGCCCTGGTGGGCGACGACGAGCGCCCAGGGGTGGTGGCTTCGGCGGTCGAGTTCGTCCTCGAGGGCCTCCACCTGTCCAAGCGCCTGAACAAGGACGCCGATCACCGGGGCACCCGCGCCACCTACCGGAGCCGCTGACCCGCCAGGATTTCGGTCGCGGTTCTCGTCCGCGGCGGGCGGCATGCGCGACGAGAGCCCGGTCGACGGTCGGGCTCGGGATTTCGGTCGCGGTTCTCGTCCGCAACGGGCGGCAGGCGCGACGGTGGACGGTCAGCCGCCGAAAGGCTTGGCGCAGTCCCAGGCGGCCTCCACCTCCACCTTCTGGCGGCCGAGGTAGGCGCGGGGGTGCTCGCGCCGGCACTGCCAGTCGGTGACCACGGGACCCCAGCCCACGCCGAGCGTGGGGCGCCCGCCGGTGGCCTCGTTGGGGTTGTCGGGCCGGATCACGTCGACGCGGACCACGCAGGAGAGGAGCTGGAGCACCACGAGCGCCACCAGCAGCCGGGCCCGGTCCTCGAGCGCCACCGCCAGCAGGATCGCCAGGCACACGAGGGTGGGGAGCAGGTGGGGCAGCTTCCACGGGAAGCGGACGAACAGCACCTGGGAGAGCACCAGGCCCACGGCGGCGAACCGCACGAGCCACGACGTGCGCCACCGGCGGAGCGCGGCCACCAGCGCAGGGACCGCGGCCAGCAGGACGAGGCTGGCGACCGGGCCGAGCAGGGTGAGGTCCTTCACCAGGGCCCGGCCGAGCTGCACGATCGGCCGGCTGGTGGAGAAGTCGTTCTCGGCGAAGGAGAGCCCGCCGGCGGACAGGTAGGCCGGCACGAACAGCAGGACCGTGAGCGCGCCGGTCACCGCGGCGGCGGTGTACACCCGCCGGGTCGCGCCACCACCGGCTGGCCGGGGATCGGTGGGCTCGGCATCGGTGTGGGCCTCGGTGAGCTCGGCGGCGAACATCGCCACGAGCAGCGCGCCGGACCCGACCCGCGAGCCCATCGACGCGGCGGCGAGCACCCCGGCCGTCACCGGCCGGCCCGAGCGCAAGGCCAGGGCGGCGGACACCACGAACAGCAGAGCGAAGACGTAGTCGGCGGTGGACGTGGCCGCGATGACGAACCAGGGGTTGGCCGCCACCAGCGCCACCGCCCACCGTCCGGTGGGCCCCACGCCCTCGCGCCGCAGGAGCCGATCCAGTCCGACGAGGAGCGCGATGGCGGCGGCGAGCGACGCCAGGTTGGTCAGCAGCGGGCCGCCCAGCCGGTCGAGCACCCCCACCAGCGCCTCGTGCACGGGCGAGCCCGGCGCACGGCTGGGGAGGTAGGACCAGTCCCGGGCGATGGATCGCCCCGAGCGGAACACGTTCCGCACGTCGAGGTCGTTGCCGGGCCCCGACACCACGAGCGGGATCGCCACGAGCGACAGCGCCACGACCACGGCGAACAGCCGTTGGGCGGAGGAGTCCCTCGCTCGCAGCCGGCCCAGCACGACCGCCGAGTCTACGAACGCCCGCGGGCCGGCTCGTGCCGGGGTCGGCCCGATCCGGCTGTCAGACCCCCTGCGTAGGTTCAGGCGAGACGGAAAGCCACAGAAGGAGATGACGATGAACGTCCTGGTCGCCGGGAACCCCGAGGACGGCGTGGGAGCGGGTCCGCCCGCCATCGAAGGGGAGCTGGTCCGGGTGCTGGAGCCCTGCGTCGACGTCCTGTGCGATTGCGCAGACGGCTTCATGGGCCTGGTGAGCGGAGGTCTCGTCCGCACCGCCTCGGTCGCTGAGCTCGACATCACGCCGGCCGAGCACCGGGCGGTCACTCGGCGCGCCCTGGAAGGAGCCGGGTGGTTCGCCAGCGCAGACCCGGAGGAGGTCGCCGAGGACCTGGAGGTCTTCGAGGAGTTGATGAGCATGCACGAGGCGATCACCCAGCGGTTCGCGTCAGGTTCGCTGGTGGAGCGCCACCGCCGCCGGGGCCGTGCGCAGTTCCGCCTGGTGCGGGCCGCCTGAGTGGTCGCCGGGCCGCTCAGCCGAGCTTGGAGAGCTGGGCCACGGCGGTGAGCAGCCACAGGCCACCGAGGCCCAGGCCTGTCAGGGGCAGCAGCCGGCGGGAGCCGAAGCCCAGGATCACGAGGACCGACAGCAGCCCGGCCTCGGTGGCGGCCCGCATGAACGCAGTGGCTCCGGACCACAGGTAGGCGTTGAGCAGCACCACCACGGCCACGGCGGGCAGCCACGCCACCCGCTCGGGCACGGGTGCGGCCGTTCGACCCCAGCACCACGCGGCGGTGGCGAGCAGCGCGACCAACCCCAGCACCGACAGCAGGCGGAAGGCCTCGTCGCCACCCCCCGGCGGCAGCAGTTGCCCGAGCTGGTCCACGAGACCACCGAACGGCGCGGCCAGGTTGTTGTCGCCCGACGACGTGAGCGGCAGTGCACCGAACCGGCCGCGCTGGAGCAGCTGCCAGGTCCCGAACGCCACCAGCGGCACCGCGCCGACCACCAGCCAGGGCCCGCCGTCGCCAGCCGACCCGGCCGGGCGTCGTCGCCGGTCGGCCCACCACGCCCAGGCACCGGCGGCGGCCACACCGAAGGGGATCACGGCGGTGGTGTCGCGCGTGAGCACGGCCGCCACCAGCAGGCCCGCGCTCGGGGCCCACCGTCGGTGCCGCAACGCCAGCAGACCGCCGAGCGCGAAGGCCGAGGCCACCAGTTCCGACGTGTCGAGCGACAGGGAGTAGGCGAAGCCGGGCCACAGGGCGAACAGCACCCCCCAGGCGGCGTGGCGGCCCGACGCCTGAGCCAGGCCACCACCGATCGCGCCCACCGCCACCGCCGCCGCCACGTTGAGGGCCACGAGCGCCTCGGGCACCAGGTCGGGGTCGCCGCCGCTGGCCACGAAGGCCAGGGCGCCGTAGCCCCAGCGCGCGTTGCGCAGCGCGGGGAGGTCGAACGTGACGCCGTGCTCGGTCGGCGCCGTGGACCACGGCGCGGTGCCGAGCCGGTAGAAGAACTGGCCGTCGAACGCCTCGTCGGCGCCCTGCACGGTGAGCGATCCTCGGGCCCCCTGGGCTGAGGTCCATGGTGGGCCGGCGTGCACGAGCAGCGACACGTCGCCCCTGGCGCGCACCAGCAGGGCCCCCGTGAACAGCAGGGCCAGGAGCCCGGCCAGCGCGGCAGGCACCCACAGCCGGTCGGGCAGCCTCACGGCACCGCGGCGGCGATCGCATCCAGCGGCGCGTTCCACCACAGCCCCCGCAGGTCGACGCCGCCCGACGCGGCGTCGGCGGCGATGGCCAGCGCGTCGCCGGCGTAGCGACCCGCCACGTCGGGGTCGGCGCTCGGCAGTCCCAGTCCCGCCACCAGCAGCGGCCGTCCGGCGAAGGCGTCGGCGGTGTGCGCGAGGGCGCGGTCGAGCCCGTCGACCCACGGCACCTGGCCGTCGGGCCCGGGCGCGAGCGTCTGCGGGTAGGGGACCAGCACCCCGTCACCTTGCACCGCGGCGGCGTGACGGTAGGTGATGCCGATCACGTCGAACGCCTGGCGGGCGCCGGGCACGGCCACCGGCGGGCGGCCGGGCACCTGGAGCGTGCCCTCGGTGAGCATGCGGCGCCAGCAGCCCCACAGCGCGTCGTCGAGGACCGACACCATCGCCTCGGCCTCGGCGGCGGCCGGTGTTCCCGGCTCGGCCCGGGCCGGGAACACCGGCAGCACCCACTGGGCGCTCGCCACCGGGTGACCGTCCTGGCGAAGCCGCAGCGCCGCCTCCACCGATGCGAGGTGGGCACCCTCGAGGGCGGCGGCGAAGCCCTCGGCGTCGTCGGTGCGCCCGGGTGGGCGCGAGCCCTGGATCCACCCGCGCAGGGCCCAGCGCGCCGGTTCGAACACCGGCACCCAGCCGTGGACGAGATCGCCCAGTGTCTCGGCCACGAGCTCCACGTGGCGCGCCCAGTAGTAGCTCCGGCTGCGGACGTCGGCGTAGCCGTGCTCGTCGTGGGCGAACCACCCCGGCAGGGTGCCGTCGTGCAGGCATCCCCACACCTGCAGGCCGGCATCGAGCGCCGCCTGGAGCACCAGGCGAAGGTGCTCGACGGCCCGGACGTCCCGCTTGCCCTCGGTGGGCTCGAGGCGGGCCCACTCCAAGGTGAGCCTCAGGTCGATGAGGCCGAGCTCGGCCCGCCGGGTCAGGTCGTCGTGGAAGGAGGCCGCGAACCCGGCGCCGCCGGGGTCGGGGGCCACACGGCCCTCGTGGGCCCATCGGGCCAGGTCGGCGGCCGGGGCGATGCCGTCCAGCGCCGTGCCCGACGCCCCCGAGCCGAACCGGAAGCCCTCGGGGAACGTCATGGTCGCATCCTCCCATCCCGGGCGTAGCCTCGGTTCCGTGCCCCGTCGCCGCCCGCACTTCCGGTACTCCCGCTGGGACGGGACGCAGGTGGGCTTCGACCTCGACGCCGATGCCGTGCTGGCCGAGATCAACGACGACCTCCTGTACCACGGAGACCTCAACGCCGCCCTCCGGCGCATGCTCAACTCGGGCTTCGAGGACCGCAACGGCGAGCGGGTCCAGGGCATCAAGGAGCTGATGGAGCGCCTGCGCCAGCAGCGCCGTGAGCGACTCGAGCAGCACGACCTGGGTGGCGTCTACGACGACATCGCCGAGCAGCTTCGCCAGGTGGTCGACCTGGAGCGTGCGGCGCTCGACGACCTCCAGCGCGAGGCGGCCGAGTCCGGCGACGCCCGCCGCAAGGAGGTCACCGACGAGGCCGTGGCGCAGCGGCGCATGGAGCTCGACCTGCTCCCTCCCGACCTCGCCGGCATGGTCCGGGAGCTGTCCGAGCACGACTTCACCTCGAGCGAGGCCCGCGAGCGATTCGAGGAGCTCACCGACCAGCTCCGCCAGCAACTCGCCCAGCGCTGGTTCAACCAGATGGCCGGGGCCATGAGCGACGTGTCGCCCGAGGCGCTGGCGCGCACCAAGGACATGCTCGCCGAGCTCAACGTCATGCTCGAGGCCCGGGCCGCCGGGCGCGAGCCCGACTTCGACGGGTTCATGGAGCGCTACGGCGACTTCTTCCCGGAGAACCCGCGCGACCTCGACGAGCTGCTCGAGGTCATGGCCCGTCGCATGGCCGCCATGGCGGCGATGCTCAACTCGATGACACCCGAGCAGCGGGCCCAGCTCCAGGGGCTCTCCGAGCAGCTGCTCGACGACATGGACCTGCGCTGGCAGATGGACCAGCTCTCGGCCAACCTCCAGCAGGCGTTCCCCGACCTCGGCTGGAACCGCCGCTACGACTTCTCCGGCCAGGACCCGCTGGGCTTCGCCGACGCCGCCGAGATCATGAACGAGCTCGGCGACCTCGACCAGCTCGAGCAGATGATGCGCGGCGCGGCCAGTCCCGGCGCCCTGGCCGAGGTCGACGTCGAGCGGGCCCGGCAGCTGCTCGGGCCTGAGGCCGCCGGCAGCCTGGAGAAGCTGGCCGAGCTGGCCAAGATGCTCGAGGAGGCCGGTCTCATCGAGAACCGCGAGGGCCGCTACGAGCTCACGCCCGCGGGCCTGCGCCGCATCGGCAAGCACGCCCTGAACGACCTCTTCTCCAAGCTGGCGCGCGACAAGTTCGGCCAGCACGAGCTCATCCGCACGGGCCTCGGCCACGAGCGGTCGGCCGACACGAAGCCCTACGAGTTCGGCGACCCGTTCAACCTGCACATCGAGCGCACCATCCGCAACGCGGTGGCCCGCTCCGGTGGCGGCACGCCGGTGCGCCTCACCCCCGACGACTTCGAGATCGAGCAGACCGAGCAGAGCGTGCGCTCGGCCACCGTGTTGATGATCGACCTCTCGCTGTCGATGCCCATGCGAGACAACTTCCTGCCCGCCAAGAAGGTGGCGATGGCGCTGCACTCGCTGATCTCGAGTCGCTTCCCGCGCGACTACCTCGGGCTGGTGGGCTTCAGCGAGGTGGCCCGGGTCATCGAACCCCGGGAGCTGCCCGAGGTCTCCTGGGACTACGTGTACGGCACCAACATGCAGCACGGCTTCCAGCTGGCCCGCAAGCTGCTGGCCCGCGAGCACGGCACCAAGCAGATCATCATGATCACCGACGGCGAGCCCACCGCCCACATCACCGCCAGCGGCCGGCCCCTGTTCAACTACCCGGCCACGCAGGAGACGGTGGACGCCACCCTCCACGAGGTGCTGCGCGCCACGCGCGAGGGCATCCGCATCAACACCTTCATGCTCGACGCCACGCCCTACCTCCAGCGGTTCATCGAGGAGCTCACCAAGCTGAACCGGGGCCGGGCGTTCTTCACCACGCCAGAGACCCTCGGCGACTACGTGCTGGTCGACTTCCTCGAGAGCCGCCGCCAGATGAGCCGCCGAGGCTCAGGCCGCCGCGCCGGCTGATCAGCCCCCGGCGAGGCCCTCGTCGTGTACGTCAGTCGCTGAACGAGTACGTGGTGCGCCACGCCGTCGGGGCGGCCCAGGATGACCTCGCAGACCGTCGCGTCTTCGCGGTCGACGAGGACGCGTGGGCGGAGCTCCAGCGACTTCTCGATCGCCCCCCGGTGGTCAAGCCGGCACTTGCCCAGCTCCTCGCCGGTCCATCCGTTCTCGAGCAAGGCGGTTGACCCGGTTCATCGGTCCTGATCTTCTCGCCGAGGGCCATGTGGCCGAGGGCTTCAGCTGTGGCCACGACTCGCTCGACACCTGGCTCGTCGAGAAGGCCGGCCGCAACCAGGTCGAGGGCTCCAGACGGACCTGGGTCGTGGTGCGCGAGGGACGGGTTGTGGCGTTCTACGCCTCCTGCACGGCCGTCGTGCTTCGGGCTGCCGCCACCAGGCGAGCAGCGAGGAACCAGCCCGACCCGCTCCCGGCGCTCCTACTCGGGAGACTGGCCGTCGACCAGCGGTGGCAGGGTCAGGGCCTGGGTGTCGCCCTCCTCAAGCACTTCCTGCAGAAGGCACTGGAGGTGTCCCAGCTCACCGGCGTTCGGGTGGTGCTGGTGCACGCGAAGGACGCCGGCGCAGCCGCCTTCTACCGGCGCTACGGCTTCGAGGACTCACCGGTGGACGACCTCACGCTCATGTTGCTCGTCAAGGACCTCAGGGCCTGAGGTCGGTGGAGTACGCCGATGATGGCCTCAGCCGATCCGGCGGGCGACGAAGTCGTCGATGGCGTCGGCGATGGCGTCGGGCTCCTCGATGGGCAGCGTGTGCGACGCCAGGGGGAAGGTGATCAGCTCGCTGCCGGGGATGCGGTGGTGCATGTCCTCGGAGCAGCGTGCGGGGGTGAAGACGTCGGCCCCGGCCGCCACCACGAGGGTGGGCGCGGCGATCCGGGGTAGGAGGTCGGCGGCCGAGTGCTCCCGCATGGCGCTGGCCATCAGGGTCATCACGGCGAGGTCCACCCCGCGCATGTGGAGCAGGTAGGGCGCCAGGGCCTGGGGGGTGGCGTTGGGCCCGGCGGCTCGCACGAGGCGCGCCGCGAAGTGGCCGATCGACGCCGGTCCCATGGTGGCCTGGACCGGTTGGGCCACCTCGGGGAGCCAGCGCATGGTGGCCGCCAACAGCGGGAACACGTGGTGGCCGATCGACGTGCCGTAGAAGGTGCGGGTCGGGTCCTGGTAGGTGCCGGCCACCAGCACCAGCCCGGCCACGCGGTCGGGCACTTGGCGGTAGGCCTCGAACGCGGTCTGCACGCCCATCGAGTGGCCCACCACGAGCGCCCGGTCGAAGCCGGAGTCGTCGAGCACCGTCACCAGGTCCCGCCCGACGCGCGGCATCGACACGTCGTCGACGGTCAGGTTGCGCGCACCGCGCCCGGCGGGACGCGGCAGTCCCGACAGTCCGTGGCCTCGGGTGTCGGGGAGGATGCACGGGTGGCCGCGCTCGGCGAGGGCGGGGAGCAGGTCGTTCCAGTAGGCGTCGCTGCACGACCAGCCGTTCGCGAACAGCACCGGCACGCGCGCGCCCCCCGGGTTTCGCACGGTGAAGGCCAGCGGCGTGCCGTCGTCGGCGGCCACGCGACGCTCCTTGTCGAAGCGCGCGTAGGCGGCGTCGCTGCCGGGCTGGGGCTCCCAGGGCTGGTCCGCGGCGTCGCTCATGGTGGCGCGATCTTCGCGCCGATCGGTGCCGCGCCGGACACCCGTCACAACTTCCGCTTGCGCGGAGCGCTGCGAGGGGGGACAATCACACTGTTGTAATTCCACGCGTGGTATAGCGCGATCTTGCGCTCGACCCAGGGGGCTCCGCACATGTACGACATCTCCGATGATCTCGAAGCCAAGGGTTGGCAGGATCTCGCCAACTGCCTCGGCGTGGATCCCGACCTCTTCTTCCCCGAGCGTGGTGCGTCCACGCGGGAGGCCAAGGAGGTGTGCAAGGGCTGCGTCGTGCGCGGCGACTGCTTGGAGTACGCGTTGGCCAACGGCGAGAAGTTCGGCATCTGGGGTGGCCTGAGCGAGCGCGAGCGCCGCCGCATCCGCCGCCAGCGGGCCCTGGCCCGCCGCTCACCGCTCGAGGTCACCGCCGAGGGCACGGCCTAGCCGGGCCTCGATCGTCCGGTCGGGGCCGAGGTCGAGTTCGGCCCACCGCCCCGGCGGCACGCGGGCCAGCACCGCGTCGGGCACCAGCCCCACCAGCTCGCACCCGGCAACCGCGGCTCGCGCCGCCACCGCGTCGGTGACCTCCGCTGGGCCCACCGCCTCCGGGTCCACCAGGTTCATCGATACCTGCACCCGCTCGCCCACCGCAAGGCCCAGTGTGCGCACGGCCGGACCCCGCAGCTCACGGGCGATGCGCCGAGCCGCCTCCAGGTCGGGCTCGGCCAGCCACACGTTGTAGGCCACCAGCACCGGGCGAGCGCCCACCGCCACGGCGCCCGCGGTGGGGTGGGGGTGGTGCGGCCCCGTGGCCGGGTCGAGGCCGCGGAACGCCCCCCGGCGCACCTGCGGCAGGGTTCGCTCGGGGCCGTAGGTGAAGCACGGCAGGTCGAGGGTGTCGGCGGCCCACCGGCAGTAGCGGTCTCGGGCGGCCACGGCGTCGGCCACGGTCGAGCCCGACAGCGGCACGAACGGCACCACGTCGACCGCCCCGATGCGCGGGTGGGCGCCCTCGTGGCGGCGCAGGTCGATGCGGGCGACGGCTTCGGTGGTCACGGCTCGGGCGGCGTCTTCGCCCACGAGCGTGAGCACGCTGCGGTGGTGGTTGGGATCGGTGTGCACGTCGAGCAGGTGAGGCCCGGCGGCGGCGGAGATGGCGGCGAGGGCCGCGCGGTCACGGCCTTCGCTGATGTTGATCACGCACTCCAGCACGGGCCCAGCCTGCCAGGTGGCCGAGGAGGCGAAATCCGACACCGCGCGTGCCGGAACGGGGCCAGGAGGGTTACGGTGGGCCTCATGGCAGGTCTCGGAGCACCCGAACTCATCATCGTGCTGGTCATCGTCTTGGTGGTCTTCGGCGGTGCGAAGCTCCCCAAGCTGGCCCGGTCGCTGGGCGAGGCCCAGAAGGAGTTCAAGAAGGGCTCCGAGGAGGGCCTGACCGGCAAGGACGCCGCCGACGAGCCCGACCAGACCCCCAAGGGCCCGGTCAGCTAGCGCAGCTAGACGCGGGCCGTCGCCGTCGCCTCCTGGCGGCGGCGCTTGAGGATCCGGCGGCGCTCCCGTTCGGAGCACCCGCCCCACACGCCATGATCGATGCGGTTGACCAGGGCGTACTCGAGACATGCGTCCTGCACCTTGCAGGTGGCGCAGATGCGACGAGCGGCATCGACCCCCACGCCATCGCTCGGGAAGAACGCGGCGGGCGGGTAGTTGCGGCACTCGCCGTCTTGCATCCACGTCAGCTCGACGTCGTCCATCGGTGTTCCTTCCGGGCATCAGGTTCGAGGGGGTGGCCCCATGATCGCCGAACTTCGTGCAGATTCCGTGCAGGCGCGGTGGAGATGTGGAGAAAACGTGCTTGCATGGCCTGATGGCCACTGATTCGGGGACCGGCCCCTGGACCCCGTGGGCCGATCGGGCTCCGGTTGCTCCCGAGCGGCGCCCGCCCGGTGTGGGTGACGCGCCGCCGTCGTCGTGGCCGGCGCCCAAGCTGGCCGAGCCCCCGGCCCCGCCCGACCACGGCAGGGGTCGTCCCCGTCGCAGCCCGGCCCTCGTGGGGTTCGTGGCCTTCCTGGTCGGCTCGTTGGTGGTGGGTGCCGCCTTCGCCACCTACGCCCTGGGCGATCGTGGCGACCGGAGCACCTCACGGGGCACCACCCGCACGTCGTCGCAGCGCGTCGACACCGTGACCTCGCTCGAGATCCGCAAGATCCTCGACATCGCCCAGCCCTCGGTGGTCAGCATCACCACCGGGTCCGCCAACAGCATCTTCGGTGGCGCCGGGTCTGGCGTGGTCATCTCCGAGGACGGCCTGATCCTCACCAACGCCCACGTCATCGCCTCGTCTGGAGGCAAGATCAGCGTGCGCTTCAACGACGGCACCGAGGCGAGCGCCTCCATCGTCGGGGCCTCCACCCAGGACGACATCGCCCTGCTCCAAGCGGACCGCACCGGCCTCACCCCGGCCACGCTCGGCTCCTCGGCCAACCTCCGGGTGGGCGACGACGTGGTGGCCATCGGCAACGCCCTCGCCCTCGGCGGCGATCCGAGCGTCACCCGCGGCATCGTGTCGGCCAAGGATCGGTCCATCGACGACGGTTCCGTCGCCCTCGACAACCTGATCCAGACCGATGCCGCCATCAACCCCGGCAACTCCGGTGGGCCGCTGGTCAACGCAGCTGGCGAGGTCGTGGGCATCAACACCGCCATCATCGACGGGGCCCAGAACGTGGGGTTCTCCCTGGCCATCGACCAGGTGGAGGAGCTGTTGCCGGACCTCAAGGCGGGCAAGGGCGACGTCAACACGAACGCCGCCGTGCTGGGCGTGGCGACCGTGACCGTCGACGAGAACCTCGACGACACCGTGCGCTCCGACTACGGGGTCACCGCCTCGGCCGGGGCGCTGGTCCGGCGGGTGGAGGCCGACTCGGCGGCCGCCGACGCCGGCGTCGAGCCGGGCGACGTGGTGGTGGTGCTCGACGGCGAGCCCATCGCCACCAACCAGGACCTCACCGACGCGGTCACCGCCCACGCCCCCGGTGACCGGGTGTCGCTCACCGTCGAGCGCCAGGGCCGGCGGCGCAGCTTCGACGTCA
>CAZIVZ010000062.1:0-11434 GCA_964542495.1 uncultured Aquihabitans sp. | reverse complement strand
TGAGCACGGCCTTGAGGCGCTCCTCGAACTCGCCGCGGTACTTGGCGCCGGCCACCAGCGAGCCCATGTCGAGGCTGATCAGGCGCTTGTTCTTGAGGCTCTCGGGCACGTCGCCCTCGACGATGCGCCGGGCCAGGCCCTCCACGATCGCCGTCTTGCCCACGCCGGGCTCGCCGATGAGCACGGGGTTGTTCTTGGTGCGGCGGCTCAGGACCTGGATGGTGCGGCGGATCTCCTCGTCCCGCCCGATGACGGGGTCGAGCTTGCCCTGGCGCGCCGCCTCGGTGAGGTCTCGGCCGTAGCGCTCGAGGGCCTGGTACTGCTCCTCGGGGTTCTGGCTGGTGACGCGGTGCGAGCCCCGCACCTCCCGCAGGGCGGTGAGGAGGTCTTCCTTGGTGGCGTCGAGCCGGTCGGTGAGGGCCAGCAGCAGGTGCTCGGTGGAGAGGTACTCGTCGTGCAGTTCGGCGCGGGCGGCATCGGCGGCATCGACCACGGCGCTGAGCTCGCGCGACAGCCGGGCTTCGGAGCCGTACGCCTTGGGCAGGCGGGCCAGGGCCTCCTCGGTGCGGTTGCGGAGCGAAGCCGGTGAGGCGCCGACCTTCTCGAGGATGGGCAGCACCACACCCTCCTGCTGGCCGAGCAGCGCGGCGAGCAGGTGGTCGGGGGTGACCTCAGGGTTGTTCGCCGCGGTGGCGCGCGAGACCGCCGCGTTGAAGGCTTCCTGGGTCTTGAGGGTCCAACGGTTCGGGTCCATCGCCATGGCGACAGCATACCACGACCGTGGCAGGAAACCTGATGGTCAGACGCTCAACTTTGGTCAGGTGTCGCAGTCGGTCATCACCTGCGTGGCGGTGATGGGGTTGACCGATGGGCTGTCGCCGCTGCCCACCGTGAAGGCCTCCACCGGGAGCTGCGTGCCGGCGCTGTCCTTCAAGATGATGACCACGGCGCTGGCGTAGGCGCCCGGTTCGAAGCTGGCCTCGGCGGGCTGGTCGCCGTCGGGAACGGTCACGGTGAGGGTGGAGCCGTCGAGCGCGGCGATGGCCCCGCCGGTGGCGCCGTCCTTGGCCTTCGGCGGGTTGTCGGCGTCGTTGTTCGTGATCACGGCGGTGACGGCGGGCACGCCGGCCCCCGGCACGCGGTTGACGTGCCAACCCTCGAGGTCGCTCCACACGTGGATCCCGGGCTTGTCGGCCACCGGCGGTCGACCCAGGCCACCGATACCCGGCCACGTGGCGCACTGGTTCTCGCCGCCCCCCGGCTCGCTGGTCTTGTCGCCCGACCCCGATGACGTCTCGCCGTCGTCATCGGAACCGCCGCGCACGATGAGCGCGACGACGACCACGAGGACCAGCGCGACCACACCGATGATCCAGGCCGGCGGGATGCCCCCGCCCGATCCTCTCCGGGAGGAGCGGTCGTCCCACCCGTCGTCGTCGTCCCAGAAGTCGGAGTCCTCGACGCTGCCGACTGCACCGCCGTCGTTGGGTTCTTCGTCCGAACGTGGGGTATCGCTCACCGAGCGCCCTCCTGGGGATGGTCTCATCGCACACCGGCGCGACGGGCGCCGACGAGCGGCCGCGGCCGCCGGCGGCAGGCTAGTAGGTGTGGTTTCGACTGCCGGCGGCACCATCGGTGCCAACGGCTAGCGTTTCGGGACCGTGGATCTCGAGAAGCTCCAGCAGAACTGGGACCAGCTGGGCCGCGAGGACCCGATGTGGGCCATCCTCGCCGATCCCGACCAGCACGGGAACAAGTGGGACCGCGAGGCGTTCTTCGCCACCGGGCGCGAGCACGTGGAGGAGATCCTCGGGGAGCTGGCGGCGGCCGGAGCCTCGCCCCGGCTCGGTCGGGCGCTCGACTTCGGTTGCGGCGTGGGTCGGCTCACCCAGGCCCTGGCCGACACGTTCGCCGAGGTCGACGGGGTCGACATCGCCCCGTCGATGATCGAGCAGGCCGACCGGCTCAACCCCGATCCCGTCCGCATCCGGTTCCACCTCAACGACCGCGACGACCTGGCCCTGCTGGCCGACGGCAGCGTCGACTTCGTGCTGTCGCTGATCGTCCTCCAGCACATCGAGAACCGGTACAAGGCCCGCTACCTCCACGAGTTCGTGCGCGTGCTCCGGCCAGGCGGCATCGCCGTGTTCACCGTGCCGAGCCACGCGGCCTGGACCCCGCGCGGGTTGGTCTACCGCCTCGTGCCCAACCGCCTGCTCAACCTGTGGCGGAAGCGTCGCTACGGCTACGCGGGCGTGATGGAGCTGCACGGCATGCCTCGCGCCGAGGTCGAGGGGATCATCCGGTCGGCCGGTGCCGAGATCGTGCGCGTGGTCGACGAGCCCCTGCTCGGCACCGACTGGCGCTCCTACCGCTACACCGTGCGGCGGTCCTGACCCGCCGGCCCGCGCCGGTCAGCCTCCCTCGGCCGCCCGCGCCGCCACGTCGTCGCACGCTGCCACCAGGACCGGCACGAACCGTTCCGGGGCTTCCACGAACGCACCGTGGCCGCCGGCGACCTCGCGCACGGAGGTGCCGTCCGGGAGCAGCCCTCCCAGCGCCCGCTGGTCGGCGGTGGGGACCACGTCGTCGCCGTCGGTCACCACGAGCGACACCGGCACCGTGATGCCCGCCAGGTCGCCAGGGGCCACGTAGCGCCGCAGCGCCACGCCCGCCGCCGCCACCTGGAAGGGGTCGCTGCGGCCCAGCTCGCCCGCAGCCCAGCGCTGGAGCGCCGAGGACCGGTCCGCTCCGGCCTGGAGTCGGGCTGTCGACGTGGCCCGGAGGCGGCCGCGCACCCAGGTCCGCAGCCCGGCGGGAAGGAGGCGTCCGGCGGCGGCCACCACCACCCGGCGGGGCTGGTCCAGGAAGCGGCCGCGGGCGGTGCGCTCGCGGTAGTCGGCGGCGGTGGCGCACAGGACCAGCCCGGCCACCAGCGCCCGGTGCCGGCGCCACAGCACCTGGGCCACGGCACCGCCCATCGAGTACCCAACCACCACGGCCCGGTCGACGCCGAGCGCGGCCGCCAGCGCGGCCACGTCGTCGGCGGCATCATCGAGGGTGAAGCGATCGGCGGCCACGCCCCCGCCGTGGCCGCGCAGGTCGGGGGCCACCACCCGGTAGCGCGCCGACAGCGGAGCGAAGGCTGCGAACCAGTTGAGGTCGGCCGTGGCCGTGAGGCCGTGGAGCACCACGACGCAGGGGGCGTCGGGCGACGGGCCGGGAGCGACGCGGACGAACACGTCACCGCGGCCGGGAAGCGCCACCACCCGACCGGGGGGAAGGTGGTGGCCTGGCGGGCCGGCGGCCTGGGGCGCGCCGCGCTCGGCGTCGGGGTCGCTACGCACCGCCGGGACGCTACCGGCCGATCTGGCACCTGCTGCGGCCGGCGGTGGGACCGGTGCTACCTTCACGGGCTCCGGTCGTCGAGGAGTCGTCATCGCTGCCCCTGCCTCGCCACGAGTCGCAGCACCAGCACGGGAGGCGCCCTCGCCCCCGCTCGGCACGCGCCACATCGGGGCGCTCGACGGGTTGCGGGCGATCGCCGTCACCGCCGTGCTCTGCTTCCACCAGGGCTTCGGCTGGGCCGAGGGCGGGTACCTCGGCGTCGACCTCTTCTTCGTGCTGAGCGGGTTCCTCATCGCCGGCAAGCTCATCAACGAGCGCCGGGCCTCCGGCCGGGTCGACCTCGTCGGGTTCTGGGCCGGGCGCTTCCGCCGGCTCCTGCCGGCGCTGCTGTTCGTGATGGTGGGCGTGGCCGCCTACGCCCAGTTCTTCGCCGAGCCGGTCACGCTCCACGACATCCGGATCGACGGCTTCGCCGCCCTCGCCTACGTCGCCAACTGGCGCTTCATCCTCGACGACGTCGGCTACTTCGCCGGCACGGCCGCCCCCTCACCGGTGCGCCACCTCTGGTCGCTGTCGGTGGAGGAGCAGTTCTACCTGCTGTTCCCGGTCCTGCTCGTGGTCCTGGCGCGCCGAGCCCGCTCCGCCCGCCAGCTCGTTCCCACCTTCGCCGCGCTCGTGGCCGCCTCCACCATGTGGACGGGGTACCTCGCCTGGCGCGGCGCCGAGCCCACCCGCCTCTACGAGGGCACCGACACCCGCCTGGCCACCATCCTCATCGGTGTGGTGGTGGCCATCGTGGTGCGCACCTGGCGCGGCCCGCCGGCGGGGCTGGGGCCGGCCGCGGGCGTCGGTGCCGCCGTGGCCGTGGCGATCGCCGTGGTGGCCCGCGGCGACGCGCGGTGGATGTACCCGTTGGGCCAACTCGGCTTCGCCATCGCCGTGGCCGTGGTCATCGCAGCGGCGGCCACGCTGCGGCGGGGCCCGGCCATCGCCGTGCTCTCGAGCGCGCCGTTCGTGTGGCTCGGGGCCATCTCCTACAGCCTCTACCTGTGGCACTGGCCGGTGTACCTGGTGCTCACCCCGGACCGGACCGGCCTCCACGGGCTGGTGCTGTTCGCCCTGCGGGTGGCGGTGAGCCTGGGCATGGCGCTGGTGTCGTACCACCTCGTCGAGCAGCCCATCCGCCTCCGGCGGGTCTCGCTCCCACGACCCTCCGTGCTGGCCGTGGCCGGCGTGGTCGCCGTCGCCCTGCTCCTCACCGCCGCCACGGCGGGCGCCCCCTCGGGCGACCAGCTGGAGGCGCGGCGCGGTCCGGCGCCGGTGGTGACCACGCCCGGCGTGCCCACGACCTTCCGGTCTCTCGACCTCCCCGCCGGTGTCACCCTGCCTCCCCCCGCGCCCACCGGCCGGCCGCTGCGGCTGGCGATGGTGGGCGACTCCGTGGGCTTCTCGCTCGACTACTACCGGCCACGGATCCCCGACGTGGTGTCGACCGAGACGGGCACGGTGATCGGGTGCGGGATCATGGCCCCCGCCGTCACCAGCCCGGGCGCGACGGCCTCGGAGGACTGCACGAAGTGGAAGGAGGCGTGGCTCCGCGCCCTCGACGGGCCGGTGGAGCCCGACGTGGTGCTGATGGTGACCGGTGCCTGGGAGATCCGGGATCACTGGCTCGACGGGAACGCGCTCACGCCCCGGACCCCGAAGGCCACCGCCTACGTCGACGGCCAGCTCGAGCAGGCCTACGAGCTCATCCGGTCCCACACCCCCGCCCGCATCGGGGCCCTGGAGCTCTCGTGCGCGCCGAGGATCGAGCAGGGCGTGGGGGAGGAGCTCCTCGCCTCCACCGACGTGGCCCGCGTCGACTGGTTCAACCAGCGGCTCGCGGCGCTGGCCGACCGTCACCCGGGCGAGGTGGTGGTGCTGTCGATCAACGACCACGTGTGCCCGGACGGCAAGGCGGTGGACAAGCTCGACGGCGTCCGGCTCCGCTACGACGGCGTGCACTGGAACGAGGAGGGCGCACCCAAGGCCTGGGCCTGGATCCTGCCCAAGCTGTTCGACCTGGCCTACCGGCCCAGCTGATCGTCAGCGCCGGCGGCGACGACCTTCGTAGAGCACCACGGCCTGGTGCACGGGCACGAGGTCGTAGCGGTTGCGACGCTCCACCTCGTCGACCTGGGCCTGGGCGTGGTCACGGGTTCGCTCCACCTCGTCGCGCAGGCGACGGATCTCCTCCTCGAGCAGGAGCACCCGCTGGACCCCAGCCAGGTTCAGGCCTTCGTTGGTGAGCTCCTGGATGCGGCGCAACATCTCGATGTCGGCATCGCTGTAGCGGCGGCTTCCGCCCTGGGTGCGGGCCGGGTCGACCAGGCCCTTGCGCTCGTAGATGCGCAGGGTCTGGGGGTGCACGCCAGCCAGCTCGGCGGCCACGGAGATGACGTAGACGGCGTGCTCTCGGGACCGCTGCGGTTCGTTCGATCGATCGGTCATGGGACCTCCATCACGCGTGACCGCTGGTGCTGGTGGTGTGGCCCAGCAGGTGGTCGCGCGGGGACTCGGTGGCTGCCGCGGCCAGGGCCTCGACGGCCTGGCGCTCGGCGTCGGACAGCTTCGCCGGGACGGCCACCTCCACGGTGGCCAGCAGGTCGCCGGTGCCCTTGGCGGTGGCGACCCCGCGGCCCTTCACGCGGAACGTGCGGCCGGTGCGGGTGCCGGCGGGGATGCGCAGCTTGACGGAGGCGCCGTCGATGGTGGGAACCATGATGTCGGCGCCCAGGGCCACCTCGGCGAAGGTGACCGGCACCGTGAGGCGCAGGTTGCGGCCCTCCATGCGAAACAGCGGGTGCGGCTCCACCCGGCAGGTCACGAACAGATCACCGGGAGGGCCGCCGTTGCGCCCGGGGTCGCCCCGTCCCTTCAGGCGTATGCGCTGGGCGTCGGCCACGCCGGCGGGGATGCGCACCTTCACGTCCCGGGGCCGACGCTCGACCCCCGAGCCGCGGCAGGTGTGGCAGGGGTGATCGATGCGCACGCCCCGTCCGCCGCACCCGGGGCACCGGCGTGACGTTGCGAAGAACCCCTGATCGTCCTCGACGACCCCACGCCCGGCGCACACCGGGCAGGGCGTGGGCTGCGTGCCCGGCTCGGCGCCCGATCCCGTGCAGGTGCGGCACACCGCGTCGCTCACGAGGTGGAGGGAGGTGGTGAGGCCGGACACGGCGTCGGTGAAGTCGAGGTGGAGGTCGGCGGCGAGGTCGGCGCCGCGCTGCGGGCCGGTGCCCCGGGCCCGGCCGCGCCCGGCACCGCCGCCGAAGAGGTTGCCGAGCACGTCGCCGATGCCGCCGGCGCCGGCGAAGTCGGCCGGGTCGAAGGTGAACCCGCCCGGGCCGCCGAAGCCGCCCGAGCCGCCCATCGCGCCCATGGGCCCGAGGGCGCGGGCTTCGTCGTACTCCTTGCGCTTCTCGGCGTCGCCCACCACGTCGTACGCGGCGGAGATGTCCTTGAATCGCTCCTCGGCGGCGGTGTCGCCGGGGTTGGTGTCCGGGTGGAACTCGCGGGCCAGCTTCCGGTAGGCGCGCGTGATCTCCTTGGCGTCAGCCTTCTCGCTGACGCCCAGGACCGCGTAGTAGTCCTTCTCGAACCACTCCGGACGGGCGGCCACGGGGGGTCAGCCTCGGACCTTGACCATGGCCGGGCGCACCACGCGGCCCTTCCACGAGTAGCCCGGGCGCAGCACGGAGGAGACCACGGTCTCGTCCTCGCCGTCGTGGGCGGGCTCGTGGAGGACGGCCTCGTGGTGGTTGGGGTCGAAGACCTCGCCCATCGGCTCCACGCGGGCCAGCCCCACCTTCTCGAGGGTGCCGAGCAGCGCGGCGTAGATCGGCTCGACCTCGGTGGCGCCGTGGGAGATGGCGCCGTCGCAGGCGTCGAGCACGGGGAGCAGCTGCTCCACGAGGGCCTCGGTGGCGCGTGCCGCGTCGTCGGCGGTCTGCTTGGCCACCCGCTTGCGGTAGTTCTCGAAGTCGGCCTGGTTGCGCAGGAGGGCGTCGAGGTACTCGTCGCGCTCGCTGGCGGTCTGCTCGAGGTCGATGATCAGCTGCTCCACCGACGCCGCGGACCGGTCGGGCCCGTCACCGGTGGGCGCCGCGTCGACGGCCTCGGCGTCCACGTCGACCTCGGTGGACAGGTCGTCGCCAGCCGGCGGGCCGAGGGGATCCTCGACCTCGTCGGACTCGGCCTCCGCCTCTCCGGTGGGATCGTGGGGGTCGCTCACTTGGCGTCGCCCTCGTCCTCGTCGATGACCTCGGCGTCGACGACCTCGTCGTCGTCGGCCCCGGTGGCGCTCGACGCGGCCTGGTCGTACTGGCCGGCGTTCTCCGTGGCCGCCTGCTCGTAGAGCTTCTGGGCGAAGGCCTGCGAGGTGGTCATCAGGTCGTCGCCCCCGGACTTGAGGGCCTCGGTGTCGGGCTCGGCCTGGCCGAGGGCATCCTTCAGGCGGGCGAGGGACGCCTCGACGGCCACCTTCTCCTCGCCGTCGACCTTGTCGCCCTGCTCCTTGAGCAGCTTCTCGGTCTGGTACACGAGCGAGTCGGCCTGGTTGCGCACGTCGGCCTCCTCACGCCGCACGCGGTCCTCCTCGGCGTGGGCCTCGGCGTCCTTCACCATCTGGTCGATCTGGTCCTTGGACAGCGACGACTGACCCGTGATGGTCATCGACTGCTCCTTGCCGGTGCCCTTGTCCTTGGCGGACACGTGGACGATGCCGTTGGCGTCGATGTCGAAGGTGACCTCGATCTGCGGCACGCCCCGGGGGGCGGGGGGCAGGTCGACCAGCTTGAACTTGCCCAGGGTCTTGTTGAACTGGGCCATGTCCCGCTCGCCCTGGAGCACGTGGATCTCCACCTGCGACTGCATGTCGTCGGCGGTGGTGTAGGTCTCGGTGCGCTTGGTGGGGATGGTGGTGTTGCGCTCGATGAGCTTGTGCATCACGCCGCCCTTGGTCTCGATGCCGAGCGACAGCGGGGTGACGTCGAGCAGGAGGATGTCCTTGACCTCGCCCTTGAGCACGCCGGCCTGGACGGCGGCGCCCACGGCCACGACCTCGTCGGGGTTCACCGACTTGTTGGCCTCCTTGCCGGTCATGGACATGACCAGCTCGGCCACCGCCGGCATGCGGGTGGAGCCACCGACCAAGATGACGTGGTCGATCTGGCCCTTGGTGAGCCCGGCATCGGAGATCGCCTGCTCGAAGGGCTTGCGGGTGCGGTCGAGCAGGTCCGCGGTCAGCTCTTGGAACTTGGCCCGGCTGAGCGAGACGTCGAGGTGGAGCGGGCCGGCGTCGGTGGCGGTGATGAAGGGCAGGTTGATCTGCGTGGCCTGCACCTGCGACAGCTCGATCTTGGCCTTCTCGGCGGCCTCCTTGAGGCGCTGCACGGCCATGTTGTCCTTGGAGAGGTCGACCCCGTGGTCGCCCTTGAAGGAAGCGACCAGCCAGTCCATGACCTTCTGGTCCCAGTCGTCACCGCCGAGGCTGGTGTCGCCGTGGGTGCTCTTGACCTCGAACACGCCGTCGGCGATCTCGAGCACCGACACGTCGAACGTGCCACCACCGAGGTCGAACACCAGGATCGTCTGCTCCTGGGTGTCCTTCTCGAGCCCGTAGGCCAGCGCGGCCGCGGTGGGCTCGTTGATGATGCGCAGGACCTCGAGGCCGGCGATCTGGCCGGCTTCCTTGGTGGCGGTGCGCTGGGCGTCGTCGAAGTACGCCGGCACGGTGATGACGGCTTGGGTGACGGTGTCGCCCAGGTAGGCCTCCGCGTCGCGCTTGAGCTTGGCCAGGGTGCGCGCCGAGATCTCCTGGGCGGTGTACGCCTTCCCGTCGATGTCGATGCTCCAGTTGGTGCCCATGTGGCGCTTCACCGAACGGATGGTCCGCTCCGGGTTGGTGATGGCCTGGCGCTTGGCCACCTCGCCCACCAGGACCTCGCCGTTCTTGGCGAAGGCCACCACGGAGGGCGTGGTGCGTGACCCCTCGGCGTTGGGGATCACGATGGGATCGCCCGCCTCGAGGACGCTGACGACCGAGTTGGTGGTGCCGAGGTCGATTCCGACGGCCTTGGGCATGGGGACGCTCCTGTGCTCGCTGGTTGAGAACTCCATGCAGCATAAAACTTGAGTGCCGCATTATCAACCTGAGCCCGCAGCGCGGTGTCAGCCGGTGAACGCAGGCGCTCCCCGCACCGGGGTGGCCGGGACGGCACCGGCGCCCGAGCCGGTGACCGGCGGCGCCTCCGGCGTCGTGTCCGGCCCCGCCGCGTCGGCCTCGGCGAGGTACTCGCCAGCCTTCCGGTACGAACCCCGGAACGCCTCGGTGATCGGATCGACCGCCGGCACCACGGGTGCCTGGGCCTCGACCAGCCAGCGAGCCGGATCGCCGTCGGTCCTCATGTACTCGAACACGAACGGCTGGGTGCGTGCCGGGGTGATCCCGGCGGCGGCCGAGGCGGCCAGGTCGTCGAGCCAGTCGTCGAAGGACCGGTACGGCGGCTCGGGCCCCTGGAGGTCCGCGTTCACCAGGGTGATGCCGACGTCGACGCCCGCATCGTCGAACACCTCTTGGGCTGATCGCGCGTAGTCGTACACCAGGTAGCTCGTGGCGTCCGGCAGGCCGAGCGAGCGCAGGGCGCCGTTCATGATGCTCCGGTACGCCTGGACGGTGCCGAAGTCCCAGTCGGCGTCCTGGTAGGGCATGTCGGCCACCCGGGCGAAGGCGGAATCGCCGTCTTCGGCGCCGTCGACCCCCATGGGCACGAGGCTGATCCCCGCCTCCCAGCCCCGCTCGTGGGCCTCGTCGACGAAGCGGGCCCAGCGGGCCTTGGCAACGTCGAAGCTCTCCCTCGACGGCGCCTTCTCCAGCATGGACTCGGCCGTGGACCGGGCCTTCGCCGGATCGCCCTCCACCCCGAGCAGCCCGAGGGAGATCGCCGTGGGACCGGGCGTCATCCCCTCCATGTCGACGATGACCGCCGTGGGGTCGAGGCCCTCCTTCTCCCACCGGTCGAGGAACGCGAGGAGGTCGGCCGCCCCGTCCTCGGTGGTCTCGGTGGCGTAGTAGCCGCCCTGCCCCGGCTTGCCGGCCACGAGGGGGGAGACGTTGACGCGCACCCCGTCGGCCTGGGCCGACCGGAGCAGGTCCCACGGCACCGAGGCCGACACGTCGAACAGCCAGTTGATGGATAGCCCGTGCTCCTCGGCGAACGGGACGGCCTCGGCCATGCCGTTGTCGGCCACCCACATCGTGGTGAACGCAGGGTTCGTGGCCGGTGCTGCCGCCGCTGGGACGGTCTGGGCGCCCGTGGCCTGCGGCGCGAGGACCGTCGATGCGGCCACGAGCACCGCGGACACGGCGGCGACCGCCGCCCGGCCTGCAGATCCGGGGAGAGGGAAGCGCATGGGTTCGGCCTTTCGATCGGGGGCGCTGCGGGGGCCGCGAATCCGTGTCCAACCCGGGCGAGGACGCTAGGTGACGCCGACGGTCGAGGACCCGCCCACCAAGAGCGGCGTGGAAGGAGTTGGGCCTCGGCGTGACGCCTGGCACCAGAAGGGGCCGAGCCCAGCCGTGCCACCATGGCGCCCATGGGTGACCCCACCACCGACTTCGTGGCCATGTTGGCCCTCGAGCCCCACGGCCCCGACACCTTCGTTGGCTCGGGGCCTCGCTACCCCTGGGGCGGTCTCTACGGCGGGCAGATCGTGGCCCAGGCGCTGCGGGCGGCCGCCGCCACCGTCGAACCGCAGTACCGGGTGCACTCGCTGCACAGCTACTTCATCCGCCGCGGCGACCACAGCGAGCCGGTGCGCTACGAGGTCGACCGGGTGCGAAACGGCCGCTCGTTCGTCACCCGCACCGTCACCGCCCGCCAGGCCGTGGGGGCCATCTTGTCGATCTCGGTGTCGTTCCAGATCGACGAGGCCGCGCCCGAGGTGCAGACGGCGGAGCTGCCCGAGGTGCCCCGCCCCCAGGACCTTGCCCAGGAGAGCTGGACCACCATGTTCGACCGGGCCACGGTGCCCACGCCCGAGC
>CAZIVZ010000061.1:0-11452 GCA_964542495.1 uncultured Aquihabitans sp. | reverse complement strand
GGCAGGCGGATCGACCCGCCGCCGTCCTGGCCGTGGGCGATGGGCACCACGCCGGCGGCCACCAGCGCGGCGGCGCCCCCGGACGACCCGCCGGCCGAGCGGCCGAGGTTCCACGGGTTGCGGGTGGGATCGTCGTCGGGGAACTCGGTGGAGGGGGTGAAGCCGAACTCGGGCAGCGTGCTCTTGCCCAGGCCCACCGCCCCCATGTCGAACAGCTGCTGGGCGATCCCGAAGGTCTTGGTGGCGGGGCCGGCCCCGGCGAAGGCCGCCGACCCGTTGCGGGTGGGCAGTCCGGCCACGTCGGTCATGTCCTTGATGAACGTGGGCACGCCCGCGAAGGTCCCGCTGCGCACCTCTCGCGCTCGACGGGGAGCGCGCTCGTAGTCGTCGGTTGCCACCGCCCCGATCAGGGGGTCGACGCAACGGGCCCGGTCGATGGCCGTCCGCACCACCTCCTCGGCCGACACCTCGCCCCCGCGCACGGCCGCCGCGGTGGCCACCGCGTCGAGGCGGGCGAGGTCATCTCCGAAGGAGTGGGCGGTGGTCACGGTCACGGCTCCCGTCTCGAGACGGCGGTGGAGGTTCAGTTCAGGACGTAGAACCGGCGGGTGCCGTACTTGGAGTGGTGCATGGGCTCGACCACCTCGACCTTGGCGTAGCCGCAGCGGGCGAAGACCTCGAGGAGGCCGGCCTCGTCGAGCCAGAACGACGTGGGGTTGTCGAGGCTGGCCATGGGGTTGTCGCCCTCGGGGAACACCACGCCGGACAGGCCGTCGATCGTCACGATCTGGTGCCCCCACGGTTCGGCCGCCGGCGGCACGTACCCGTGGGTGTGGACCTGCGTCTCGAGGATGACCCGGCTGCCGTTGCACGACCGCAGCAGCGCCAGCTGGTCGTCGAGCGGGAGGTGGTAGAGCAGGCCGAGGATGGCGATCGTGTCGTAGCCCGCCACGTCGAAGGCCCGCACGTCGTGCTGGATGAACCGGATGCCCTCGAGGTCCTCCGGCAGCCGCTCGGTCCGGCCGTCGACCGCGGTGACGTCCCAGCCGAGCCGGACCGCCCGTCGAGCGAACTGGCAGGGGCCGGCGCCGAGGTCGAGGTAGCGCCGGCCGTCACCCGCGCCGAGCAGCTCCTCGAACACCGGCCCCCGCAGGCCGTTGTCTCGCTGCTCGGCGATCCCCGGCCAGGTCACCCGGGTGGGGATCCGCCCTCCGGCCACCCGGCGCGGCGCCGGCCCCGCCGGGAACAGCCCCGCCGACCGGAGCGAGTCCTTCAGCGGACCCTGCACCCGATCGACCACCGACGAGGGCAGCGACCCCCGCACGGCGCGCCACGAACGACGGGCCGGGCCTCCCAGGAACTTCGAGGTCGACGACTTGACGGTCATGGCGCCATCCGTTTCGGTCAGGTGGTGGCAGGGAGGTGGTGACGCGCCGGCCGCTCGGTGGTGTGGCGGTCGACATCCGCACGCCTTCCTAGCCGATCGGGTTCTCCGTGCAGGAAGTGCCCTGCAGGGCCATCCGGTGCAAGGAGAACCTGGACGTACTGACACGGCCCGCCACCGGTAACGTCCTCGGCCGTGGCCCACCCCGCAGCGACCCTCGGCGAGCCCGTGGCCAACGCGTCCGCCACCGCGCCGTCCCACTACCGGCCACACCTCGACGGGTTGCGGACGGTGGCCGTGTACCTCGTGGTGCTCTACCACGCCGGGCTGGGGCGCTTCTCGGGCGGGTTCGTCGGCGTCGACGTCTTCTTCGTGGTCTCGGGCTACCTGGTGACGCAGCTCCTGCTGCGAGACCTCCACACGAGCGGCGGCGTCGACCTACGCCGCTTCTACGCCCGCCGGGTGCGGCGCCTGCTCCCGGCGGCGGCCGTGGTGCTGGTGGTGACGGCCGTGGTGTTCGCGGTGGTGGGATCGCCCGCCGAGTGGGGCGACGCCGAGAGCGCCATGCGGGCCGCCGCCCTCTACGTGTCGAACTGGTTCTTCCTGGCCCGCGCCACCGACTACTTCGCCGCCGACATCGCCGACAACCCGGTGCTGCACTTCTGGTCGCTCGCCGTGGAGGAGCAGTTCTACATCCTGTGGCCGCTCGTGCTGCTCGGTCTGAGCCGGCTGGTCCGCTCGGCCCGCAATCCCACCCGGATGATGCAGGCGGCGGTGGCGGTGGGCGGCGTGGCGTCGCTCGGCGCCGCGCTGCGCCTGGCCGACCAGCACCTCGACCGTGCCTACTTCGGTACCGACACCCGGGCCTACCAACTCCTCGCCGGAGCCCTGCTCGCGCTGTCGCCCGGGATCCTCGTGCGGCTGCGGCGGCTCGGTCCCGCGTGGCTCCTGCCCGCGGTGTCGGTGGCGGCGCTCGGTCTCCTCGGGTTCGTCGCCACCTCGTTCGTGGACCTCGGTCCGATCTCGCGCGGCGCGGTGGTCACCGCCCTCGCCGTGGTCGTGCTGGCCTCGCTCGACGCCGCGCCCACCGGGATCGCCGCCCGCGTCCTGGCCCTGCCCCCAGTGGTGTACCTCGGCCGGATCTCCTACGGCACCTACCTGTGGCACTGGCTCGTGGTGGTGGTGCTGGCCCGCGAGACCGAGCTCGGCCACCGCGGCACCTTCGCCGTCACCGCCCTGGTGGCCACCGGCCTCGCGTCGCTCAGCTTCCAGCTGCTCGAGCATCCGGTGCGGAGCTGGCGGCTGCTCGAACGTCAGCGGATCCCGGTGATCGCCGGTGGCCTGACGATCAGCATGCTCGTGGGCCTCGTGGTGGTGCCCGCCGTGTTCGACCGGGCCACGGCGCCCACCACCCTCGACGTGGCCGCCCCCGGTGACGGTGCCCAGCGCACCACCGGCACCACCGCCGCCCTCGACTGGCGCACCGCGCAGCAAGACGTGCCCGAGCTTCCCGTGTGCACGGGCGACAGCCTCGCCACCTGCACCGTGGTGGAGGGCAGCGGCCCCACGGTGCTGCTCGTGGGCGACAGCCACGCCCGCATGTACCGGCCCATGCTCGAGGGCGTCGCGAAGCGCCGCGGCCTCCGACTCGCGATCGCCGCCATGCCCACCTGCGGGTGGATCCACGGTGCCTGGTCGGCCATGTCGGCGCCGGACTGCAAGAAGGCCCAGGAGCAGTGGTTCGGCCCGGTGATGGACGGCATCGACCCCGACATCGTGGTCCTCGCCCACCGCGTCCTCGACGACCCCGCCAGCCCCACGATCCTCGTCGGCGCTCGCAACGAGTGGGCCAAGACCGGCACCGCCGAGCTCGACGATCTGATCGACCGCCGGACCCGCGCCACGGTGCGGGATCTGCGTGGCGATGGGCGCAAGGTGGTCATCATCGAGCCCATCCCCCAGCCTCACGACGACCAGGAGGATCCCCTCGTGTGCCTCTCACGGGGGGAGGGGGTCGATGCCTGCCGGTTCGTGGCCAACCGCGCACCGCTCACCGAGGAGCGCCTCGACCGGAAGCTCGACGCGGGCGACGACGACGTGTGGTCGATCGACCTCGACCAGGCCGTGTGCCCCTACCTCCCGATCTGCGACCCGGTGGTCGACGGGATGATCGTGCGCCGGGACCACACGCACCTCACGGGCCGGTTCGCCGAGAGCCTCTCCACCCGGTTCGAGGACGTGCTGGTGGAAGCGGGCGTGTTGGACTGACGTCCTACCGGGCCGACCCGCGTCGCGCCGCGTAGGCGCCGCTGTTGGTGTAGTTGCCGAGGTCGAGCAGGAACCCGAAGACCACGAAGAACCAGCCGAGACCGCTCACGTGGCGCACGGGCGCCCACGCCAGCACGTAGAAGAACGTGGTGAACGGCAGGAAGAAGAAGCCGGCCAGGCTGAGCGCCCAGTTGTCGATCGCCTGCGAGATGCGGTCCGAGAACACCGCCATCAAGAACAGGGCGAAGCGCGGCGCGAACGCACCGATGAGCACGATGAAGCACATGGGACGAACCTAGGCCACGAGGATCTCGGGCACACCCGCTTGGCGCCGCACCGGGCGACGACCTCTACCCTCGGGGGCATGAACGACCCGCGCCCCGCCTGGATCGTCGAGGTGTTCGCAGACCTCGGCTGCCCGTTCACCCATGTGGGCCTGCGGAGGTTCGTGGAGCACCGAGCCGAGCGAGGCCGAACCGACGTGGCCCTCGTGGTGCGGTCCTGGCCGCTCGAGATCGTCAACGGCGCCCCGCTCGACCCCGACTTCGTCGCCGAGGAGGTGGCCGAGCTCCGCGAGGCGGTCGCGGCCGATCTCTTCGTCGGTTTCGCCGCCTCGGCGTTCCCCGCCACCTCCCTCCCCGGGCTGGCCCTCGCCGGCGCCGCCTACGGGTGCAGCGCCGCGGTGGGCGAGGCCGTCAGCCTCGAGCTGCGGGACCTCCTGTTCGAGCGCGGGGTCGACGTGAGCGATCCGGCGGTGCTCGACGGCGTGGCGGCGCGCCACGGCGTCGATCGCTCGAGTGCGGGTGACGAGCTGGTGCGGGCCGATCACTCGGAAGGGGTGGCGCGCGGGGTCATCGGGTCGCCGCACTTCTTCACCCCGTCGGGCGGGTTCTTCTGCCCGGCGCTCGACGTCGGTCGCGACGCCGACGACCACCTCCGGATCCGCACCGATCCAGCCGCCTTCCAAGCCTTCCTCGACGCCTGCTTCGGGGAGATTGCCCCCTAGACAACTAGGTTTGGTAGATTCGCTCGGCATGGGAGGGGATCTCGCCTTCGTGGCCATGGCCGGCTTCTGCGCCTCGCTGGTGGACGGCGCGCTCGGCATGGGCTTCGGGCCCACCAGCTCGAGCATCCTCCTCGGGGTCGGACTGCCCCCGGCCTCGGTGTCCACCACCGTGAACCTGGCCAAGGTGGCCACGGGCGTGGCGTCGTCGGTCTCGCACTGGCGGTTCCGCAACATCGACCACCGCCTCGTGCTCCAGCTGGCGATCCCCGGGGCGACCGGTGCGCTCATCGGCGTGACGGTGCTCGCCAACGTCGACGCCGCCACGTTGCGCCCCGCGTTGGCGGTGGTGCTCTTCGTCATCGGGCTGCGGATCCTCGTCCGCTTCAGCCGCCCGGTCGGGGTGAAGGCCGAGGAGTTCACCGACCTGGACCACGACCCGGACCGCATGCCGGCGTTCGACGACCGAGGCGTGGAGGCGGTGGCCGCGGCCGGCGGCGTGACGAACGGGCTCATCGGGGCCTGGGGACCGGTGGTCACGCCGTTCCTGATGCACCGCGAGCTGGCCCCGCGCTTCGCCGTGGGGTCGGTGAACACCGCCGAGGTGGCGGTGGCGATGGTTTCGGCCACCTCCCTGATCGCCTCACTGGGCAGCGGCGGGCTCGACATCGGCGTCGTCGTGGCCATGCTGGCCGGCGGGGTGGTGGCCGCACCGGTGGCCGCCTGGTTCGTCCGCCACGTCCCGGCCCGGCCCATGGGCGTGGCGGTGGCGGCCCTGCTCCTGGCGACCAACGCCCGCGAGCTGAGCGCCTGGGTGGGCCTGGATGCCGGACGGTGGTGGGTCTACGGCACCATCGCCGCCCTGGTGGCGCTGGCTGCCGTCCGCCCGCGGCTCGAGTCGGCCGAACCGGCGGTGGCCACCCCCTGAGCCCGCCCCAGGCTCGAGCGGCCTCCGCCGTCACTCCCGGAGGATGACCACGATGCGCGCCACGCGGACGAGGACGTACGCGGCCAGGACCGCTATCGCGGGCTCCGCCGCCACGCGCATCCGGGTGGCGCCGTAGACCAGCACCCCGGTGCCGATCGCCACCACCGGCCCTGACAGGAGGACGACCAGATCGTCGATGCGCCGCCGGCGGACAAGCAGGACGATGCCTCCGAGGGCCAGCGGCATCAGGACGTAGTGCATGGCGTAGCCGACCCGCTGGGTGCTGCGCTGCGCACCGATGGACCGGTCGAACTCCACGGAGTCCCACGGACGGAAGACGCCGAGGGTCCGGCCGAGCCGTGCCGCGACGAGGACGGGCAGGCGGCGCTCCTGCGTCTTGACGTAGTCGAGGGCCATCTGGCGCGCCTCGGCATCGACGATCCCCACGGCACGCGTCGGATCGGTGCCCGGCGGCACCTGCCAGTAGGCCATGCCGCCCGCCACCAGCGCGCACTGGCCGTTGAACTCCCCGAGCTGCGGCCCGTAGTAGGTCGTCTCGCAGTTCGAGCCGGCGAACGTGATCCCTCCGTTCGTGGAGAGGGTGACCTGCCCCGTCCGGGCGTGGATCCAGGCGACCCAGGGGGCGACCACCAGCACCGTGGTGGCGAGCACGACCGCCACGGAGCGGAGTCGGCGGCCCGGGCCGGACAGGAGGGCGACGGGCAGGGCCAGGACCCCGACGAACAGCACCGCCTCGCTGCGGGTGAGCGTGGCCACGGCGCACAGGGCACCGAGGCCCGCCATCCACGGCAGAGTGCGGCGCTCCGCGGCCACGTGGGCCACCAGCAACAAGGCGGGCACGACGGCGAAGTACGCGGCCTCGGCGGTCAGGAAGCCGGGCGCCTGGAACCACAGCGGGTGCAGCGCCCCGATCGCGGCGGCCCCCAGCCCCACCGCAGGGCCCCCGATGCGTCGGCCCAGCAACCCCGTCAGGCCGACACCGACGGCACCGACCAGCGAGAGCCACATGCGGTGCTGGTCCCAGGTGTCGAACCCGACGAGGTTGCTGATTGCGAGCACCACCGATGCGACGGGACCGTGCTGGGTGGACGTGTGCCGCACCGGGGTCCCCGGCAGGTCCGGGTCCACCCAGGTGAACCCGTCGCCGTCGGTCAGCGACGTGGCCGTGAACCGGTAGAAGTTGGCGTCGACACCGAAGGGCATGTCGGACGCGACCCCCAGGGCGAACACCAGGCGGACGACGAGGGCCAGGAGGGTGATGGCGAACAGCGTGCGACCGAAGTGCTCGGTCAGCACCCGTACCCCCCGCCGCCTCCCGACGGGGGCGGTCACGGGTGCGCCGCCGCGCGCTCGTCGTTGCCGAAGGGCAGACGGTTGACCACGAGCAGGATCAGCGAGCCGACGCCGAGGCCCACGGCGGCCGACACCGCGGTGTTGGCGAGCCAGGCCAGCACACCGCCGACCGCTCCCACGTCGACCGCATGCTCGATGTCGTGGACGAGGTGGTAGGGCCAGGCCCACCCGAGCTCGTCGGCGCCGACCAGCAGGATGTGGCCGCCGACCCACAACATGGCCGCGGTGCCGATGACCGACAGCCAGCCCAGCAGCTTGGGCATCCCCGTCACCAGGGCTCGGCCGATCCGCTGCGACGAGGGCGACGAGCGCTCAGCCAGCCGCAGACCCACGTCGTCCATCTTCACGATGGCGGCGACCACGCCGTACACCGCCACCGTGATCACCACGGCGACGAGCGCGAGGATGACGGCCCGGCTCACCAGGGGCTCGTCGAGCACCTCCTTGAGGGCGATCACCATGATCTCGGCCGAGAGGATGAAGTCGGTGCGTATCGCCCCGGAGATCGTGGTGGCCTCGGCATCGTGGCCCTGCACGGCCACCGGGACGTCGTGGTCGTGGTCGTCGTGCTTGAGGGCGTGCACCACCTTGTGGGCGCCCTCGTAGGCCAGGAACGTCCCGCCGAACATCAAGATGACCTCGACGATCGTGGGCGCGATCTCGCTGAGCAGCAGGGCCGCCGGGGTGATGAAGAGCAGCTTGTTGCGCAGCGACCCGACGGCGATCCGCTTGATGATGGGCAGCTCGCGCTCGGCGGCCAGGTTGCGCACGTAGGTGGGGGTGACGGCGGCGTCGTCGACCACCACCCCGGCCGCCTTCACGCTGGCCCGCCCGGCCGCCACGCCGACGTCGTCGACCGACGCGGCGGCCAGCTTCGCCAGCGCCGCCACGTCGTCCAGCAACCCGACCAGACCGCCTGCCATGACTCCCCCTGCTCGAACCTATGGTCCGAGCACGCTAGCGCCCCGCCCCAGACACCCGACCTGCGCTGCGGGACCTTCGGCACTGCTGCTGGGTTCGGCCGGGTGCCATCGTTGGGAGCCATGGATCTCCGGAGCGGACCACGGTGCCCCGGCAGCTGAGCGGGCTCGACGCGACCTTCCTCGAGGCGGAGACGGCGACGGCGTTCATGCACGGGGTCGGCATCATCCGCTTCGATGCCGGCGGCCACGAGCGGATCACGTTCGAGGCCCTTCGAGCCCACCTGCAGCGACGCATCGGGCACATGGAGCCGCTGCGTCGCCAGCTCGTGACCGTGCCCGGGGGCCTGGACCAGCCTTGGTGGATCACGGCGGAACCCGACCTGGACCACCACCTCTCGCATGTCGAGCTCGACCCCGATGGCGACGACCGTGCGTTCGAGGAGCTGTGCGAGGGCATCGCCCAGTCGCCGCTGGACCGCGAGCGACCGCTGTGGCACCTGTGGCTGGTCGACGGGGTGCGGCGCGACGAGCAGGCGCTGGTCGTGAAGATCCACCACTCGGTGTCCGACGGGGTGGGCGCCCTGGCGATCGTGGCCACGATCCTCGACACCGTGCCGGACCCGGTCGAGCGCGAGCCGGTCGACCTCGAGGTCGAAGCACCGCCGGACGCCGGCTGGATGCTCGCTCGCGCCGCGGCCCACCGGGCCCGGTGGCCCCTCGACGCCGCCCGCACGGCGGTGGAGGTGGCGGCATCGGTGGGTCAGCTGTTCCGGCTCGGGCGCCGCTCGCACGCGGACGTCGCCGTCCCGCTGCGCGCTCCCCGGCTCCCCATGAGCGGCGTGGTGTCGGCCCACCGGTCGGTGGCGATCCGCGAGCTGCCGATGGATCGGGTGAAGGCCGTCGCCCACGCGTCGGGCGCCAAGGTCAACGACGTGATCCTCGCCGTGCTGGCCGGCTCGCTGAGGCGATGGCTGATGGACCAGGACGCCCTCCCCGATCTAGCCCTGGTCGCTGCCGTTCCGGTGTCGTTGCGCACCATCGAGGAGATGGCCGAGGCGGGGAACAAGGTCTCGGCCTGCTTCGTGCACCTGGCCACGCAGGTCTCCGACCCACTCGAGCGCCTCCACGCCTGCTCAGAGGCGGCGGCGGGAGGCAAGGCCGCGCACCTGGCCCTCGGCCCGCACACGATCGAGCACCTCACGTCGCTCGTCTACCCCAACCTGGTCACCGCGGGGATGAGGGCCTACAGCGGCATGGGGTTGGCTCAGGTGCACCCGCCGCCGGTCAACCTGGTGGTGTCGAACGTGGCTGGTCCGCCGTGGCCCCTGTACCTCCAGGGTCGACGCGTCACGTCGCTCACCGCGCTGGGTCCGATCTTCGATGGCGTCCCGCTCGACGTCACCGCCGTGTCCTGCGACGGGTGCCTCTCGATCGGCTTCATCACCTGCCCAGAGCGGCTACCGGACCTCGGCGCCCTCGCCGATCACACCCAGGCCGCCTTCGACGAACTGGTCGACGCCACCGGCGTCGCCGGGTAGGCGCCCGGGTGCCGGGCCGGTTCTGCTCGCCTCGCGTGCCCCGTTCGGGCACCTCCTGCAAGGAGAACGGCTGGCGCGGGCTGGGGAAGACAGGCCGGAGGTCTGGTCAGCGATCGGGCTGTCCGCACGATCCATCGGATCGGTTGGGCGCGGTCGTGGCGACCACAGTGCCATCGACATCATCGGCACCCACCCGGCCACCCATGAGAAGCGGGAGCGAGCCACCGGCTCAAACGCTGACCCTTCCCCAGGACCAGGGTGATCGGTAGCCTCCATGTCGTGAGCACCGCTGAGAGCAACCGCGACGAGGCCCACGGCACCAGCTTGCTGCCGCGTGACCTGAGCGCGCGGGAGCTGCGCGCTGCCCCTGCCCTCGCATCGATCGATGCCCTGCTGATCGAGGATCTCACCGCGGAGGAGGACGATTCGTTCGCCTCCGCACTCACCTCGTGAGACTGGTCGTCGACACCGGCGTGTTCAGCGCCGCCCTAAGCAGAAGACGACGAGTTGCCTTGGGGTCGGCGGTCGCGAAGCTGGACGGCAACCAGCTTACCTCGCGGGCCAGACCGTGGCCGAGCTGCGCTACGGCGCGCTTGTTGCTGCTTGGGGCGACGAGCGACGAGCTCGACTCGAACGAGCCATCGCCACCCTGACCGTCATCCCCGTGACCGACGCGCTCCTCGACACGATTGCCGGCTGCGACTCGACTGTCGAACGATCGGCCATCCGCTGGCCGACCGGATCCACACCGGGGACCTCTGGGGCGCAGCGTCCGCGGTGCACATCGAGGCGTCGCTGGTGTCCGCTGACGGGATCTTCGAGGGCGTTACGAGGCTCGAACTCGCCTGAAGCAGGTGGAGCCCGAGAGGAGCATCGAACTCCTGACCTGCTCATTACGAGGTATCCCGACCTGAGCGCTGTGCTGACGTGCGAAAACGCTGCTCAGCCGCGAGCGGGAGAGCCCGAGTCATCTCCTGTCGTCGATGTCCTCGGTGCGGACGATGCAGCGCCGCAGCCAGTCCGCCGTTGCACGCTCGTCCCACTCGCCCGACGCCACAGCAACAACAGCTGCCTCGGCTTCGTCGACTGTCGGACGCGCCGACCAGGTCCAGCCGTTCAGCGCCATGAAGTACCGCATGGCGACCCACGCGACTCGCTTGTTGCCATCAGGCAGCGGGTGGTTCTTGGCCAGCCGAACGATGAGGATCGCGACCTTGTCGACGAAGTCCGGGTAGAAGTCCTCGTCAGCGAAGCCAGCTGCGGGCGCATGCAGCGCTGAGTCTGCGAGGTCGAGATTGGCGACCTTGACCACGATCACCTCGTCGAGACCGGTGACCTCCTCGGCGATACCGATGTAATCGGCGAGGTCGAGGTACTCCGTCACTTCGCCAGTCGCTCGAGAAGCTCTCGATCCTCCTCGATGATCTGGCGGACGCGAGCCTTGAACTTGGGATCTCTGCGTCGCCGCTCGACCGCCTCGGACAGCGCGTCCTTGATGGTCTCGTTCACGCTCTTGCCCTCGACGCGCGCCAAGGCTTCGGCGTCAGCGGCCAAGTCGTCCGGGAGCCGCACGGTCATGTTCCTCGTCATGGTGTCATGATACCAGAGCACCGCAAACCCCGAGTCATCTCCCGTCGAGGGAGTCGGCCTCGAACCCACGCGGTGAAACCCACCGCACGAACTCCCAGACGAGGGCGGGTTCATTGCAGGCCAAGTTCTGGCGGGCGATCTCGTCGTAGTACTCCAACTCGTGGACGATCACCGGGATGTCCCGATCGAACAGCCGAGGCAGAACGCCTTCGTGAAGTCGACGAGCAGCAGCCAGGCAGGCACCGACGAACTCAGCGCTCATACGGCGACGGACCTCGTAAGCCGCCGTGGAGTAGTCGCCGTCTGCCCAGGTCAACCCCAACTCGGTGAACAAGGCATCCACACGTGCTCGGCCGTCAGGATCCTCGACTCCCCCGACCACGGCGAGATTGTGTTGCCGCTGACTTCGCGCGACAGGGTCCGCGTTGTTTCAGACCGCTGTTG
>CAZIVZ010000060.1:0-11466 GCA_964542495.1 uncultured Aquihabitans sp. | reverse complement strand
CACCCGAGGTCCCTACGCCTTCATGCGCCCCAACACAGTCCTGCTGGGCAACGTGTCCCGCTCGGTGCGCGACGCCGCCCGCGTCTACGACGTGGCCGCCGGCATCGACGCCTACGACCCCTCCACCCTCCCGTCGGCCGGCACGTGGGAGCGAGACCTCGGCACCCACGACCTGCGCGGTCGCAAGGTGGCGGTGGTGCCGAACCTCGGCGGCGTCACCCTCGAGCCGGGCGTGGAGGACCGCATCCGCGGCGAGGCCGCCGCCCTGATCGCCGACACCGGCATGGTCCAGGTCGACGTGGCGGTGGAGCCGCCGAACCTGGCCGCCCAGTGGATGCTCGGCAACCTGGCCACCCTGCTGGCCGAGCTCGGCCCGCTCTGGCCCGGCTGTGCCGACGACCTCACCGACGAGGTGGCCGTGGGCCTGTTCCTGGCCGAGGCCTTCTACAACCTCCAGACCGCGGCCGAGGCCGAGAAGCTGCGGGTGGCGGCCAACCAGGCCATGGCCGCGGCGTTCGACGAGGTCGACTTCGTGATCGCCGCCACCAACCCGGGACCGGCCTTCGCCGCCGACGCCGCCACGAGCAACCGCGACGACGACCTCATCGACTTCGTGAAGTCGCACTGGCTGGCGCGCTACGCGGTGCGGGGTGCCCTGTTCGGCACCCGCCTGGCCAGCTCGTTCGCGCCTCGCCTGCCCAACGCGCTGCTCGACGCGGCCAGCGCGCGCTTCCCCGAGATGGTCCGCATGGGGGCGCTGACGATCATCTCCAACGTCTACGGCAACCCCGCGGTGTCGGTCCCGGCCGGAACCCTCGGCGGGCTGCCCGTGGGCATGCAGGTGCTCGGCCGCCACCACGAGGACGCCCTCCTGTTCGACGTGGCGCTGGCCGTGGAGCGCGAGCGTCCCTGGCCCCTCGTGGCACCGGCCCCGGCGACTCCTCCTACGAGCTGAACCGCTCCCGGAGGCCCGCCGCCGCGGCCACCACCACGAACACGGCGATGGCGAACAGGACGATGGTGCCGCCGCTCGGCGTGTCGGCGTAGTACGAGGTGCCCACCCCGAGCACCGACACCACCGTGCCCAGCACGGTGGCCACCAGCACGGTGGACCGGAAGCTCCGGGTGACGAGCTGGGCCGTGGCCACCGGGATGATCATGAGCGCGCTCACGAGCAGCAGGCCCACCACCCGCATGGACACCACCACCGTCACCGCCGTCACCACGGCAAGCGAGAGGTTGAGCGCCAGCACCGGGAGCCCCGACGCCAGGGCGTACTCCTCGTCGTTGCTCACCGCGAACAGGTAGCGGCCGAGGCCGCGGGTCACGAGCAGCACGCCGAGGGTCAGCACCGCGAAGACCCCGAGATCGGAGGAGGTGGTGGTGGTGATGGCGCCGAACAGGTAGGCGTTCAGGTTGCCGGGCGTGCCGCCGGGGGCCTGGGAGATGATCACCACGCCGCCGGCGATGCCGCCGTAGAAGAGCACGGCCAGGGCCACGTCGCCGCTGGTGCGCCCTCTCGCCCGGATCACCTCGATGGCCACCGCGCCCGCCACCGCCGCACCCAGCGCGGTGAGCACGGGCTCGCTGGAGGTCAGCACGCCCACGGCCACGCCGGCGAGGGCCACATGACCGAGCCCGTCGCCGATGAGCGAGAGGCGGCGCTGCACGAGGTAGACCCCCACGGACGGGGCCGCCAAGCCGATCAGGAGCGCCGCCACCAGGGCGCGCTGCATGAACTCGTAGCGGAGCACCTCCAGCGCGATCACGAGCCGATCCCCGAGAGGCCGAGGTCGGGGCCGCGCCCGGGTGGGTCGCCGTGCACGTGGTGCCAGTGGTCGTCGTGCTCGTCGGGGGCGCCCTGAGCGGGTCCGTCGTAGACGATCCGCCCGTCGCGCAGGGCCAACGTGCGGGTGATGACCGGCGCCGCCGGGCCGAGCTCGTGGGTGATGAGCAGGATGGTGGTGCCGGCGGCGGCCAGGTCGCCCAGGGTGCGCGCCAGCGCCTGCTGGTTGGCGGCGTCGACCCCGGCGGTGGGCTCGTCGAGCACGAGCAGGTCCGGCTCGGAGGCCAGGGCACGGGCGATCAGCGCCCGACGCTGCTGGCCACCCGACAGCGTGGCGATCGGCTCACCGGTGCGATCGGCCAGTCCGACCGCCTCGATCGCCCGGGACACCGCGGCGCGATCAGCCGCCCGGAAGGGCCGGAACGGCCGCACCCGGGTGAGCCGGCCCGACGTCACCACCTCGCGCACCGTCGAGGGCACTCCGCCGGTCACGGTCTGGCGCTGGGGCACGTACCCGATGCGCCGCCAGTCGCGGAACCGCTGGCGATCCTCACCGAACAACCGGAGCGATCCGCCGAGGAGCGGCGCCAGGCCCAGCAGCCCGCGCACGAGCGTGGACTTGCCCGACCCGTTGGGCCCGAGCAGGCCGACCACCTCCCCCGCGTCGATCTCCAGGTCGAGCCCGGTCACCACCGCCACGCCCTCGTAGCCGATGTCGGCCGCGGCGAAGGCGGCCACGGGCTCGGTGCCGGTCGACCCGTTCACGGGCAGGGCTGGCCCGCACGCAGGCTGGCCAGGTTGGCCCGCATCACCTCGAGGTAGTCGGCACCCTCGGAGGCGTCGGTCAGGCCCTCGATGGGGTCGAGCACCGCCGTGCGAGCCCCCGTCTCGGAGGCGACGGTCTCGGCCACCGCCGAGCTGGTCAGCGTCTCGAAGTAGATCGTGCGCACGTCGCGCTCCTCGACGAGGTCGATCAGCGCGGCCAGGTCGGCGGCGGACGGCTCCTGGTCCGGAGAGAAGCCGCTGATGCCCACCTGCTCCATGCGGTAGCGCTGGGCCAGGTAGCCGAAGGCCTCGTGGCTCGTGACGAGGTCCCGGCTGTCGCAGTCGGCCAGGCCGGCCTCCAGATCGGCGTCGAGCGCTTCGAGGTCGGCAGCCGCCTCGGCCGCGCCGGCCCGGTACCCGTCCTCGTGGTCGGGATCGATCTCCGACAGGGCCGTGGCGATCGCGTCGACCACCGAGGCCAACCGGGTGGGGTCGAGCCAGAAGTGGGGGTCGCGATCCTCGTCGCCCGACCCGGCGAGGTCGAGGTCGCCGTGGTCGGCGACGTCGAGCGCCCGGGCGTCGACCGTCGAGAGGGCATCGTCGACTGCGGGCTGGAACCCGGAGAGGTAGACCACGAGATCGGCGTCGGCCAAGGCGGCGGTGCTCCGAGGCGTGAGCTCCAGGTCGTGGGGCTCGGCCCCCGGCGGCGTGAGGTTCGTCACCGTCACCCGGCGCCCGCCCACCCGCTCGGCCGCCCACTGGAGCGGGTAGAACGACGCCTCCACCCGCAGCGCTCCGCCACCGCCTCCACCCGCATCGGACGCGGACCCGTCCGACCCGCACCCGACGAGCGACGCCAACCCGACGGCGGCCACCAACCCCATGGAGCAGACACGTCGGCGGGGCGGCATGGCCCGATCGTGTCCCAAAATGAGAATGATTGTCAAATGCTGCAGGCTCGCCGTGCCCTCCGTCCGCGGTACCTCGGCACGGGTTCTGGTCGCGCGTTCAGCTCCGGCCGAGCGCGATCTGCGACCAGACCCCCCGTGCCGCCGTGCCGTCACGCCACACGTCGCATGCCGAGCGCGAGGCGGATCTCGTCGGTCATCTCGCCCGGTCGAGCCACCACCTCGTGGTACGTGTACTCGAGGACCGTGTAGCCGAGCAGGCTCAGGCGGCGACGACGGGCTGCGTCGGCCACCGTCTGCTCCTTCGACCGGTGCCAGCGGTGGCCGCTGACCTCGATGACCAGCATCTGGTCGGGGTACAGGAAGTCGACCCGGGCGACGAACGAACCTCGCGGTCCGATCCTGGCCTGGCACACCGGGATCGGCAGGCCGGCGGCACGGATCACCCGGATGGCCTCCCGCTCGAGCCAGCTCTCGGTGACCTCGCCCGCGGCCCGGGTGGCGAGGATCGACTCGAGGACCGTGACCCCGTTGCGGCCGCTGCGCCGCAGGCGCTCGAGCCGCCACCAGATCCAGGGATCGGTGGCGAGCCGGAGCCGGATCGCCTCGTCGACCGCTCCTCGCACCACGTCGTAGCTCAGCTCGTGCGGCACCAGGCTGGCCAGCGAGAGCAGCGTGCGCGGGACCCCGAGGCAGGGGATGCCATCGACCTCCACCACGTCGTCAGGTGGAAGCCAGGTGGTGGTGTGGACCCGCACCTGCGGGAACGACCCGCCCGCCAGCGGACGCTCGACCATCACCTCCACCGGCGACGTGGCTGCGAAGCCGTCGACCGAGCGGAGCCAGGCCGCGCTCCGGTGGCTGACCGCACCGCCGGTGTCCAGGCAGGCGCCGAGCAGGATCTGGCGGCTCGTCGGCGCGACCCCACCGATCCGGTAGACGCTGCGCCCGGCGGGGACGAGCTCGCCACGGCGAACCAGCCCACGTCGGACCCCGTCGGTCACCCCGGCCTCGGCGAGGTTCGCTCTGGTGACCAGACCCATCTGCCGTTCGGCGATGTCTCTCATAGCATTTCGCGGTGTCATGCACGCATTCCAGCAGCGGGGGGTGACAACGAGGCTCGGATGCACCCGATGCCGTGTCGGGTTCTCGTCGCGAGATCCCCGCCTTTTCGACGTGATGCGCGAGCAGAACCCCGGCCACCGGGTTCCGGTCGCGGATCGTCGGGGTTCTGGACGTGATGCGCGACCAGAACCTCGGAGGGGCCAGAACTTCGGGGGCCGAGCCCAGAACTTTGGGGGGCCGGGCGCCCGCGGGGCCGGCGAACGCGGCAGGATGGCCAGACGGCATGCGGGCCGCACCAAGCACGGAGGTTGCACGCGGATGTGGTTCCTCATCACGTTCATCGTGGTCGGCTTCATCGCCGGCCTGATCGCACGGGCCCTGGTCTCGGGTGCCGCTCCCAGCGGCTTCGTCAAGACGACGTTGCTCGGGATCCTGGGGTCGTTCGTGGGCGGCTTCTTCGGCTACGTGGTGTTCGGCAAGGACGTGGGCGAGGGGGCGTTCCAGCCGTCGGGCCTGCTCGGGTCGATCTTCGGGGCGATCCTGCTCCTGCTCGCCTACCGCAAGTGGTCCGACGCCTGACCAGCTCGGCAGCGGCCCGTCGGTAGGGTTCCCGCCGTGCGGCCTCGCCACCTCCTCGCCACCGAGCCCGTGCTCCGCCGAGCGGTGGTCCTCGGCGCCGCCGCCCTCGCGCTGACGAGCTGCGGGCTCTTCGGCGACGATGAGCCGTCGACGGCCACGCCCACCAGCACCACGGCCCCGGTCACCACCACCACGATCCCCGAGACGTCGGTGGAGCTGCTCGACGCCGGCGCGGCCCCGTTGGCCCCTCTGCGCCTGCAGTTCCGCGAGGGCGACACCACGACGGCCACGCTCACCGTCGACCTCGAGGTGAGCCAGACCTCCTCGGGCACCCGCCAGGAGCTCGACACGCCCGCGGTGCGCGAGGTCGTCACGCTCACGGTGGATGGGGTGGTGAACCGCGAGGCCCTGGTCTCGCTCGCGTTCACCGAGGCCGCGGTGGTGCGCACCGACACCGACCTCAGCGACGCCGAGGCCGCGGAGATCGACCAGCAGCTGGCCGCCCTCGAGGGCATCCGGGGATCGGGGCGCATCACCGAGCTCGGCGAGCTCACCTCGTTCCGCTACGAGCTCCCCGACGACCTGGACCAGGGGGTGCGCACCACGCTCGAGCGCACGCGGAGCGAGCTCGACGCGCTGGCCCTGCCGCTGCCCGCCGAACCGGTCGGGGTCGGTGCACGCTGGCGGGCCATCGCCACCAGCCGGATCGGCGGCTTCCCCCTGCGCCAGGAGACCACCTACGAGCTCACCGGCATCGACGGCGGCACCGTGCGCTACACCGCCGAGGTCCGCCAGTTCGCCGAGGACCAGGACGTCGCGCTCGACGACCTGCCCTCGGGCACGACGTCCCACCTGGTCTCGTCGCGCGTCGAGGGCAGCGCGTCGGGGATCATGGACCTCACCTCGGTGATGGCGACGGCGCGATCGGAGCTCCACGGCACCCAGGTCGTCGACCTCCGGACCTCGGGCGAGCCCGATCGACGGCTCACCCAGGAGCTCGGCGTGACCGTGGTGGTCCAGCCGGCCTGAATCCCCTCCGGTCCCGACCGCCGGGCAGGATCGATCGCTAGGGTCAGGTGGCCGTGAGTGGACCGAACGAGCCGGGGGAGCAGGAGGAGATCACCCTCTCGCTACCTGCCCGGCCCCAGTTCGCACGGGTGGCGCGCCTCACCGTGACCGGGCTGGCCACTCGCGTGGGCTTCACCTACGACGAGATCGAGGACCTCCGCATCGCGGTGGGCGAGATGTGCGGCCTCCTGCTCCCCGCGGCCGAGGGCCGGCTCACGTTCCGGTGCCGGATCAGCGCCGACGCGGTGTCGGTGGAGGCCACGCGCACGCCGGCCGGTCCCCCGTTCGAGGCCAGCGACCTCAGCCGCCAGATCCTGCTCGCCGTGGTCGACGAGCTCGAGCTCGACCACGAGGCCGCGTCGGTGCGCGTGGCCAAGCGCCATCGGGGCTGACGTGGTCGTCCCCGACCGCGACCGGGCGACGGTACGGCGCCAGTTCGAGGAGTTCCATCGCACCCGCGACCCGCACCTGCGCGACGTCCTGGTCGAGGAGCACCTGCGCCTCGCGGTGCACCTGGCCAGGCGGTTCGACCACCGAGGCGTGCCGCTCGAGGACCTGGTGCAGGTGGCGTCGGTCGGGCTGGTGCACGCCGTCGAGCGGTTCGAGCCCCACCGTGGCCTCGAGTTCTCCACCTTCGCCACCCCCACGATCATGGGTGAGCTCAAGCGCCACTTCCGCGACAAGGGCTGGGCCGTGCGGGTGCCGCGGCGCATCCAGGAGCTCCACGTCCGGATCAACACCCTGGCCACCGACCTCACCCAGCAGCTCGGCCGATCGCCGACCATCGTCGAGCTGTCGGTGGCGGCCCGTACGTCGCCCGAGGAGGTGCTCGAGGCCATGGAGGCGGCCCAGGCCTACCGGTCCTCCTCGCTCGACTCCTCCGGCCCGGACCGCAGCGATCGCGACGCGGCTCTGGTCAGCTCGGGCGAGGAGCTGCTGTTCCAGGTCGACGACAAGCTCCTGATCGAACGCCTGCTGTCCACCCTCTCGCCTCGCGAGCAGCTCATGATCCGCATGCGGTTCTACGAGGAGATGACCCAGAGCGAGATCGCCGAGCGCCTCGACATCTCCCAGATGCACGTGTCGCGGCTGCTGGCGCGGTGCCTGGAGCGGTTCCGGGCAATGCTCGAGGCCGAGCGGGGTGCCGGCGCCGGCTGACCCGACGCCGGTGACCTCAGCGGCCGGCGCCGCCCGCCGCCTCGCCGAAGCCACCCGTCGACCCGAAGCCCGCAGCGCCGCGCGCCGACTCGCCGAGGTCGTCGACCACGTCGAACACTGCCCGCTCCACCCGCTGGATGACGAGCTGGGCGATCCGCTCACCGCGGACCACGGTGTAGGGCTCGACGGGGTCCAGGTTGACGAGGATCACGCGCAGCTCGTCGCGGTAGCCGCTGTCGATCAGGCCGGGGGTGTTGAGGCAGGTGACCCCGTGGCGCAGGGCCAACCCGCTGCGCGGCTGCACGAAGCCGGCCGTTCCGGGCGGGAGGGCGACGGCGACACCCGTGGGCACGAGGGCCCGGCCACCGCCCGGAGCGAGGGTGACGCCTTCGCGAGCCACCAGGTCGGCGCCGGCGTCGCCCACGTGCGCGTAGGCGGGCACCGGGAGGTCGGGGTCCAGCTGGAGCAGGGGCACGTGCAGCACGCCGAGACCGTAGCGGCGACCTGGCGAGACGACGGTCGACCTGTCCACCCGTTCCCCTAGTGTCCACCGGATGCTGGTGTGGATGGACCTGGAGATGACCGGTCTCGACCCCGATCGCGACGTGATCGTGGAGATCGCCACCATCGTCACCGACGACGAGCTGAACGTGGTGGCCGAGGGCCCCGACCTGGTGGTGCACCAGCCGGCTTCGGCCCTCGCCGGCATGGACCAGGTGGTGGTCGAGATGCACACGTCGTCGGGTCTGCTCGAGCAGATCGCCGCCTCCACCACCTCCCTGGAGGAGGCGGGCGCCGCCACCCTGGCGTTCATCAAGGAGCACGTGCCGGACCCTCGGAGCGTGCCGCTGTGCGGGAACTCGATCGGCACCGACCGTCGGTTCCTGGCCCGCCACCTGCCCGACATCGAGAACCACCTGCACTACCGCTCGGTCGACGTCTCCACCATCAAGGAGCTGGCACGCCGGTGGTACCCGAGGGTGCTCACCGCCCAGCCCCGCAAGGCCACCGCGCACCGCGCCCTCGACGACATCCGCGAGAGCATCAGCGAGCTGGCCTACTACCGCGAGCACCTCTTCGTGGTGCCGCCGGAACCGCCGGCGGCGCCGGCCGTCGAGCCACCGTCTGAACAAATCGGTTGACGGGGCGCGCCGCCGCGTGGTGCGATGCCCTCCACGCCCTGTGGAGGGCGTGGACCGAACCCGACCGAACGACCGACACCGGAGAACCCCGATGGCAGGCATGACGCTTCACGACCAGAGCCGCACGGCTGCTGGTGGTGCCGCGCCCGCCGGGCGCTGGTCCGCCACCGCCTTCGCCACCTCGTTCGCCGCCACCGGTCATCACGTCGACGTGATCCCCGCGGTGCCGGCCAACTCCTACGAGGTGAAGCCGTCCATCAAGGGCATCACCCGTCGGCCGACGGAGGGATCGAGCTAGGCACACCGCCACACTCGAACGAAGACCTCCGAAAGGCCGCTGGGACATCCCAGCGGCCTTTCGCCTTTTCGCCGGTCTCGTTCGGGAACCACCCGACCAAGGAACCCATGGACCACCGACCGAACCACCGACCGAACCACCGACCGAACCACCGACCACCCGGCTGAACGACCGACACACACAGATAGGGGATCCCGATGCTGGCCGCACCGGAACACGAACACGACGACGACCTCGAGGACCGCTCCTGGTGGGCCCAGGCCTCCTGCGCCACCGGAGGCGCCGGCCTGACCGCCCTGTTCTTCTCCGAGGAGCTCCAGGACATCGCCGCCGCCAAGCGCCTCTGCGCCGAGTGCCCGGTGCTGGCGGAGTGCCTCGAGGGCGCCATGGCCCGGCGTGAGCCGTGGGGCGTGTGGGGTGGCCAGCTGTTCCTGAACGGCCACATCCTCGCCTCGAAGCGCCGGCGGGGGCGCCCGCCCAAGGTGGCCCGACCCGAGGACCACCTGCCCGAGGTGCCGATCCCCGCGCACCTCCAGTCCGCCTGAGGACCGGCGACACGCCCATCGGGATCCCGCCGCGCGGGGTCCCGATGGGCCGTCGGCGGGTCGGCCCCGATACCGTCGTAGATGCCATGGAGACGCCGATCGACCTCACCGACGCGCCGGCACCCGAGCCCTCCACCCCCGCCGACGAGGGCCAGCGGCGCCGCCCGCGCTCGACGGCCCGTCTCGTGGCCATCTGCGCCTGCATCGCCCTCGTGGGCGCGCTCCTGGCCGCGCTGGCCACGAGCTTCGTCCTGAACGACGACACCCACGCCGCCCCGGACCAGGAGTCCGCCGACCTGGCCCTCGACGACGCCGGCGACACCGCCGAGCTGCTCGACGTGGAGCTGCTCGAGATCGACGGCACCCCCACCTCCCTGGGCACCCTGCTCACCGACAAGCCCATGGTGATCAACCTCTGGGCCCAGAGCTGCGCGCCGTGCGTCAAGGAGATGCCCGTGCTCGAAGCGGGGTCGAAGGCGAACCCCGACGTGGCCTTCCTGGGGGTCGACACCCAGGACCGCCTCGACAAGGCGCTCCAGATGGCCGAGCGCACCGCCATCACCTATCCGTGGGTGCAGGACCCCGACGGCGCCTTCTTCCACGCCGCTCGGGCCGCCGGCATGCCCACCACGCTCGCCGTCAGCCCCCAGGGCGAGGTGCTCGCCGTCAAGATCGGGAGCTTCTCGAGCCAGGCCGAGCTCCAGAGCTGGATCGATGACTACCTCGGCTAGGCCGGCGCGGGTGCGACCGTGATCGACGCCCAGTACGGCCTGGCCTTCACGGCCGGGATGGTGGCCACGGTGAACCCGTGCGGCTTCGCCATGCTCCCGGCCTACCTCGGCTACTTCATCGGGGTCGAGGGCACCGACGGCGCCGAGGCGCAGAGCACGGTGGCCAGCGTGGCGCGCGCCCTCGTGGTGGGCGCCGCCGTGTCGAGCGGGTTCCTGCTGCTGTTCATCGTGGCGGGAGCCCTGGTCTCGTGGACCTCGTTCAGCGTGGGCGCCTACTCGCCGTGGCTCACGGTGGTCATCGGCGTGGTGCTCACCGGCCTCGGCATCGCCCTGGTGGCGGGCTGGGAGCCCAAGTTGGGCGTGCCCCGCCTCGACAAGGGCGGCCGAGACCGCGGGTTGTGGTCGATGTTCCTGTTCGGGCTCTCCTACGCCATCGCATCGCTCTCGTGCACCATCGGCCCGTTCACCAGCGTGGTCGCCTCCACCTTCTCCCGGGACTCCGTGCTGGCCGGCATCGCGACGTTCGTGGCCTACGCCCTCGGGATGTCGCTGCTGCTCATGGTGCTCACGATCACCTTGGCCCTGGCCCAACGCGGCATGGTCACCCGCCTGCGCAGCGCCCTCCCCTACATCCAGCGGATCTCGGGCGGGATCATGGTGCTGATGGGCGCGTACCTCACCTGGTACGGCATCTACGAGATCCGGATCGCCCGCAGCGGCTCCGCTTCGGGCAGCGGCCCGGTCGACCTGGTCACCGGGTGGTCGTCCGACGTGTCCGAAGCGCTCCAGGGGCTCGACACCCTCCAGGTGGCGCTGGTGCTCGGCCTGGTGGTGGCCGTGGCCCTGCTGGTCGCCCTGCTGCGGGCGGACCGGGCCGCCCGTCGCACGCCGCACGACCACCAGAGCTGACCCACCCACCGCCTCAGGGGGAGAGGCGCTCGATCACCCACGCTCCGGGGACCGAGGGGTCACGGCGGTACGCGAAGCGGTCGTGGAGCCGGTCCGGCCGGCCCTGCCAGAACTCCATGCGGTCGATCGACACGCGGTACCCGCCCCACGCGGGCGGCCGGGGCACCGGCGGGCCGTCCGCGGCGACGCCGTAGCGGGCCTCGACCTCGGCCAGGCGCGCGTCGATGGCGGACCGGTCGGGGATCACCGCGCTCTGGACCGACGCCCAGGCGCCGAGCTGACTGCCGCGCGGGCGAGACGACCAGTAGGCGTCGACCGTGGCGTCGTCGAGCGCGCTCGCCTCGCCCTCCACCCGCACCTGGCGGTCCTGGTCCAGCCACCCGAACACCAGCGAGGCCTGCGGGTTGGCGGCCAGGTCGCCGGCCTTGCGGCTGGCCAGGTTGGTGTAGAATACGAACCCGTCGGCGTCGAACTCGCGGCACAGCACGTAGCGGGCCGACGGGCGCCCGTCG